>CAYJHK010000083.1:0-8351 GCA_964369515.1 uncultured Desulfovibrionaceae bacterium | reverse complement strand
AGGAAAACCCTTTTTGGCGCTAGCAAAAGGGTTTTCCTTCCCCCCAGATAAAAAGCAGCTGACTAAAAGCAATAGCCACGTTAAAAAAATGAGGTGCTGTTTTTATGGCTAAAAAATCTATCTTGACAATAGCACTCAAGAGGCTTATAAAACTAATTTAATGCAATAGTTGTCAATCCTAAAACAGAAAACAGTTGGATTACCATGAAAGCAAATCATTCCACGGCCGCCGTTGCGCCAACTTTAGCCTTTGCGCTTCTTGATCATATCGCACATCCTTTATGCTGCTTAAGCAAGGACCTTGATTGTTTTTATGCGAATAAGGCATGGTCCGCATATTTTGCATTACCAACTCATTGCAATATAGGTGACGAGGATGTGCATGTAAAATCCTTTCCTGCGCAGCAACCTTGCTCAAAGCCTTCCTTAACTATTTTGCGTGACTATGCTCAAAAAGCCTTTCAAGACGGTGAATGTCTTTTTTCCTTTGTCTTTTTGAACAGTTCCGGCAAAGAGATTCTTGCTGATGTCATCTTGAGCAGCGTTGAATATACAAAAAAAACGTGCCTCCTCATGCAATGCTTTCCCCAACAAGTGAGCATACATTCTCTATTAAATGAAGCAGATAAAACCAACGATCAGTCTTGGATACATGCTATCCTTGATTTGCCGCTGACCAATTCCACTTTGTGGAACGATGCCTTTGAGCTTATAGATTGTTCAAAGTACAGATACGATGCTTTTAATGTCAGCAAAAGTGTTTTTATGGAGAATTTTTTCAGCTTTTGCTCTGAATTTCAAGAAGGCGGAGTGCCCTCACCCATCGCTGTCAAACAATATTTGCAAGAAGCGTTGGAGCAGGGATTTTCCAGTCATAATTGGACGTATGTTAAGGCAGATGGTACCCATTTTACAAATAAAATTCTTTTTGTGCGTGTGAGCGTCCAGCAAAAAAATTACGTCATTTGCTTCAATCTTGAAAATATGAGCAGTCGCCAATTTTTCACAGAAACGCTTATGGAAAACTATAACCACATGAAGCTATTGCTTAAGCATTTGCCTATCGGTGTGGATTTATGGAATAAAAATTATGAGCTATATGATTGCAGCGATGCTGCCTTGCACTACTTCGGAGTTGAAAGCAAGGAAGAGTATTTAACCTCCTTTATGGATTTCTCACCGGAATTTCAACCAAATGGCGAACGTTCAAGCGATGCCATAGCACGTAATTTGCAACTGGCGTATGAGAAAGGTCAGCATGATTTTGAATGGTTATATATAAGCAAGAGTGGTGAAGAATTACCCACAGCAATTAATATCGTAACCAGCAAAAATGAATTTAATGAAAATGTTGCCATTGTTTATTATACTGATTTGAGGGAGATCAAACGCAAGCTGAACAGGGTCAAAAAAGAAGAACAACGCCTAAGCTATATTTTAAATTCAGCCCCTTACGCCATAACTACTTGGAATAGTGACTTTATCCCCATTGATTGTAACGCACGTACCCTTGAGATTTTTGGATTTGAAACTAAGGACGAGTTTGTACAAGATTTTGTGCGCATTATGCCTCAAAGACAAAAAGACGGACGAATTACTCAAGATGTTTTTCAACAGGTTTTTAAGGAAGCTTTCACTGAAGGACACGCCTTTACTCAAGGTGAATTGATTAACGTTAAGACAAATGCACATTTTTCAGTGGAACTTTCTTTGAAAAAAATTACGCTTAACGGTATTGACCGCATTATACTGTACTTAACGGACTTATCTTTAAAAAACAAGATGTTGCAAGAAATATTGGAAAGCCATGCCGCTTTAAGCGAAGCACGTGATGTGGCAGAGAGAAATTCCAAAATCAAAAGCGAATTTCTTGCCAATATGAGTCACGAAATACGCACGCCCATGAATGGCATCCTTGGGTTAATTCATTTGATGCTCTTTACCGAACTTAACTATCAACAAAAATCTTATGCCGATAAAATTTTGCTGTCGGCTGAAGGCTTGTTGCGAATTATTAATGATATTTTGGATTTCTCGAAAATTGAAGCCGGAAAGCTTGAAATGGAAAAAGTACCCTTTACGCTTTTGGAGTTGAAGGAGGAACTTTCTACGCTTTTTGCTCCAAAATTTGAGGAAAAGAACATTCACGGTGAAATTTTTAGCGAACAAACGCTGGACACGAGGTTGCTTGGAGACTCTTTGCGCCTAAAGCAAGTGTTTTTGAATTTGATAGGAAATGCCATTAAATTTACCGACAAAGGCAGCATTACTGTCTCCATTGATCAAGTTGCCATTGAAAATGACAGTAATGTAACCTACACTTTTACCGTGAAAGATACAGGCATTGGCTTAACGCAAGAACAATGCTCACGCCTATTCACTGCTTTTTCACAAGCAGATACATCCATCACACGCAAATATGGCGGAACCGGCCTTGGGCTGATTATCGCAAAACGCATTATTGAGATGATGCACGGTAACATTTGGGTGAAGAGTGAATACGGAAAAGGCTCAGCCTTTTGCTTTAACGTCACCCTTGAACTTGACTCAAGCGTACACCAAACTTTTGCCGAAGTGGATTTAAGCGAAATTCAACACAATCCCAACGCAAAATTGGGACATATTTTATTGGTGGAAGACAACGAAATTAATCAACTCATTGCCCTAGAACTCATTACAGCACGAGGACATAGCGTTGATGTTGCACAAAACGGTCAAGAAGCCATTGAAATGCTTGAAAATAAAAAATACGACATGGTCTTCATGGATATACAAATGCCGGTTATGGATGGCCTCACTGCCACAAAGAAAATTCGCAAACTACCTAAACTTATGGATTTACCCATCATAGCCATGAGCGCACATGCCATGAAGGGTGATAAAGAAATAAGCTTAAATCATGGAATGAATGACCATCTGACGAAGCCTATTCAACCGAAAAGCCTGTATTCGTGTATCGATAGCTGGATTACATATTAATTGCAGTCACAGCCTGTGCAAAAGTCAATTTCTCACAGGCAGTTAAATTCTCTTTCCAATTTTACCTAAAAAAGCCCCCCATTTCTGCGCAAGTTCTGTGCAAAACTGGGGGGCTTTTATTATATATTTATATGATTATCCGAGCACTTTCTTCAATGCACCAAGCACACTTTCCACATTTTCCTTATGCGCTGTGTAACCCATAAGGCCAATACGCCAAATCTTTCCGGCTAGTGGTCCAAGACCGGATCCGATTTCAATGTGATGCTCTTTGAGCATGGCTGTACGCACAGCAGCTTCGTTGCTGACACTTTCAGGAATTTTCACTGCATTGAGCATGGGCAGACGATCTTTTTCATTCACAAGCATTTCAAGACCCATATCTTTCAAGCCGGCCACCAAGAGCTCGTGCATTGCTTTATGACGAGCAAATACATTGTCAAGACCTTCATCCAAAGCAAGTTTCAAGGCTGCGTACAAAGCATATTCCATGTTAATGGGCGCAGTGTGGTGATACGTGCGAGTGGTGCCTTCCCAATAAGAAGCGATGAGCGACAAGTCAAGATACCAGTTGGGAACCTTGGTCTTGCGTGCTTTTAATTTTGCAAGTGCCTTATCGGAAAATGATATGGGGGCAAGTCCCGGAGGGCAAGAAAGGCATTTTTGGGTACCGGAATAGGCGGCATCCACATGCCAATCGTCAAGGCGAACGGGCATTCCGCCAAGGGAAGTGACACAGTCTAAAATGAAAAGTGCGCCATGTTCTTTCACCAAAGCACCGATGCTGGCAGCATCAGAAACCACGCCGGTGGAAGTTTCGGCATGTACAAGGGCAACTATATCATATTTTCCGGAAGAGAGTTTTTCTTTTACGGCATTGGGGTCAACGGTTTCGCCCCAAGGTGTTTCGAGCACGTCCACTTCAGCACCAAGGCGATCGGCCACATCTTGCATCCGCACGCCAAAAACACCATTGATGAGCACAAGAACTTTGTCACCTTTTTCCACAAGGTTCACAAAGCATGTTTCCATACCCGCAGAGCCTGTGCCGGACATGGGCATGGTCAGTTCATTTTTTGTGTTGAAAACGGTGCGCAATTGCTCTTTAATGCCATCCATAATGCTGACAAAATATGGATCGAGATGCCCAATGGTAGGCATGGCAAGGGCAGCATATACCTCTTTGGCTACTGTAGACGGGCCGGGACCCATCAACAACGTGGGGGTAATGCCTGCAAGTAAATCACTCATAATATTGTTCTCCTTATACTGTGATTAAGTAAACTGATGTTGTATTAAGCATATCTTCATAAACATTCGATAAGTAGATTTCTAATTATTTGAAATATTAGAAAAACTATGATATTTATAAATGAATTATGCTCTTTCGTTTAATTTACTCAAACGTCACAATACTTGCAAAAAAAAATAATGTAAAGGAAAAGCCCTTCACAAAGTGGAAAATTTTTTTTATACTCTTTTCGTGGAATTTGAACAGCTTTTATCCTTAAATCTTGGAGCCGCAAAGCACTTTGTAGCTACATTCTTGCAAGAGCATGACAGCGATGCACCGCAGTTGGTGAGCAAATGTCTTTTTATGCATGTCTTGGGTCTTGATGCCGTACAGCTTGTGCTTGCAAATCAAGAACGCATTGCTCCGAAAGATTTGGAAAAAATATGGGAACTTACTCTACGCCACGCCAAGGGTGAGCCGCTTGCATATCTTGTGGGATATAAAGAATTTTATGGTCGAAATTTCTTGGTCAACAAGCATACGCTCATCCCCCGTCCGGAAAGTGAAGACGTTCTTGAAAAAGCACTAGAACTTTCTCGGAGCTTTACAGAGAAAATACTTTTTGCCGATGTGGGCACCGGCAGTGGTTGCCTTGCTGTAAGTTTCGTCTCTCATATAGAAAATTGCGCAGGTTTCATGCTGGACATATGCCCAAATGCTCTGGATGTAGCCATACAAAACGCACAATTGCTCAAGGTTGCGCATAAAATAATGCCCGTACATGCCGACTTGTGCGCTTTGCCTTTTGCGAAAAATTCCTTACACATGCTTATCAGTAATCCCCCCTATGTCAGCACCGAAGAGTTAACCTCTTTGCAAAAAAATGTGCGTGATTTTGAACCTATATCTGCACTTGTACCCACTTTGCCGTCACATTTGCCAAGCGATACTTACGGTTTAGGGCATTTGGAAGCATTGGCAAGACAAGCTTTTGATATTTTGAAAAATGGCGGAGTATGCATTGTCGAACACGGCTTTAAACAGGCAAAACAGGTACGTGAATTATTTCAAGCGCATGGAGCATGGAAAAGCGTAACAACGGGGCAAGATTTGGCCGGACTTGACCGTTACCTTTTGGCGGTACGCTGAAATAGGAGCTCTGCACAATTCAAGAGACATGGATTGCTTCGTCGCTTCGCTCCTCGCAATGACTTGATTTTATAACGAAAGTCATTGCGAGCGCAGCGAAGCAATCCATGTATTTTGACAATTTTATGAATTGCGCAGAGGTCTCGAAATAAAATTTTGGCTTTTTAATATCAGTGCTTCCTTAAGACCACAATACGTTATTACGGATAAGCTCTTAATCACTAAATCCGGGAGGAAGGCCGCCCTTGGGCACTGTTGCAGGTATATTATTCACATGCGGACGTAGGGATACGGGCACAAGATCAAGTCCGGCGTTTTTTGCCTCTTGGCTATAGTTATCGTGCGTCAAACGCAAAGCATTCAAGGGTTGTACGGCTATGGCCGGCATACGTACCGGGCAATGCCGCTCGCAAAATCCGCAACCAAAGCATTTATGTTGGGTGATGATGGGGACGGGGACTTTTTTATCGCCGTATGGTCTTACTTGCACCGCACCATAAGCGCAGACCTCTTGGCAGACCACACAACTACGTCCTTCAGCCCATGCAAGGCAAAGCTCGGGATAGACAACAGCCGTTCCGATTTTTGCCACACGCTTATGCGCTAAGGATAAGGGGGTTATGGCACGGGTGGGGCAGACTTGCGTGCAGGCATTGCATTCCGGTTCGCAAGGGCCTATGCGAGATATGAGCACGGGACTGAATATACCTTCGAATCCATTTATGGTCCAAGACGGCTGTAAACCATTGGTTGGGCACACTTTCATGCACTGGCCGCAACGTATACATCGGCGCAGAAATTCGGCTTCGGGCAGTGCGCCGGGAGGACGAATACAGCCAAGTTGTGCGAGGGAGGCTTTGGCTGTGCTTGGGAGAAATGATGCGGCGTTGATTAGTCCAAGTCCGGCAAGAGCTGTGCCTGAACCGGCGGCCAAGAGGAAGCTTCGGCGAGAGGGTAACGCAAGATTTTTCGGTGGTAATAACGCAGCATCCGAAATATCAACAGCATTATGGGCAATAGTATCGGTACTTGTCGGTTTAATATTTTTTTGCTGCTTGCCATCTCTTTGCTGCTTGCCATTGCAAGCAAAAGTTACAGCACGCACAGGACAAATATATACGCACGTTCTACAACTTATACATTCGCTATATTGAGTCTTCTGCCCATTGGCATATATGGCACCGGCCGGACAAGCCGCAAGACATTTTCCGCAGCCAACGCATTTATGCACATGCCGCCGCCACAAGGGTCGCCAAGATAAGAGTGCGAGCAAGCCACCTGCCGGACAAAGATAACGACACCAAAAACGTGGACGAATGCGTTCAAGGGCAAAGAGTATGAGGAAAAATCCGGCCACAAAGTAGACGGTATGAAAGCCCCTTACATCAATTTGGGTATAGGCAAGAAAATCAATACTTTGTGCTTGGAGCATGGGACGAACAACATCCAGTCCCGCATTTGCCAAGAGCAAGAGAAAAGGATGGATGAGTAAGGCATAAAAGCGAGTAATCAGCGCAATGGGTGAACCCCAGAAAAGATGATTTACCCCAAAAAAAGCCGCCGCTCCCAAGCCCGTCAACACAAAAAATTTTATGTGCCGCATGAAGAACGGTAACTTGAAAGGCATATGGGTTGAAGACGGACGACCGGGAAAAATTGCGCGTGAAACGTCCAGCGTTGTACCCATGGGGCAAATATAGCCGCAAAAAATCCGCCCGACGACTATGCTCAACAAAAGTATGCCCACTCCTGCCAGCAGCGAGGGTAATATGTGCCGTAACACCAGAGGCATGAAACCGGCAAGCAAGGGATCCAAACGCAAAAACATATCCACCGGGATAAGCTGTTGCCCTAGGGGAAAGACTGTTTGCCAAAGTAAGTAGACAAACAGCCCTAGGGTAAGAGTTTGGATTATAAAGCGTATTTTCATGCCCGACAATACTTAACACTATCCGAAATGTTTAAGCCATTACACACTTAGCTCTGCAATACGCATATTTTCCACATCCATTCGCCCAAGTCCACGATCGTGCGCAAGGCGAATATGTGCCACCTGCCGTGGCTTTACCTTTTGATCGTACCATGTATAGCGTGTGACTGCCGTGGCATCGGCAGCTACAGGATCGGCACTGGCAATGACTTCGCTTGGCTTGATAACCTTACCCGGCCCGCTGGGCCCATTGGTGGTGAGCACTCTTGTGGCATCAATGACCGCAAGGTGTGGTTTTATTTGTAAATTCATATCCACAATGGACGTTGCCAAATCATAACGGGAATGCATGGAGTAACGGCTATAGATAAGCCCCATCTGTCCTTTGAGCGAGAGCGAAACGCCGGCACTGCTATGACTTTTAGCCACAGGTACGGCAATAATCACGTCCGCATCCAGCACATCACGCATAAAGGCGTTTTCATGCATTTCCTTGGCACCGGCAATGGTTTTCGTCATATAAAATTCTTCGTTCATCAAATGATGACAAATGCCTTTTTCAACACCCTCACACGCCGCCAAGATGCCGGAACGCTCAAGGGAAAGCGTCACGCTTTGCAGGCCGTGATCAAGTACACGTACCTTACTCGCCCCTGCTTCCTTGCACATGATAAGCACTTCACGCAGTACCATAGGGTGCGTTGTGGTGGCACTTTCCACCCCTTGGGCAAAACTCATATTAGGTTTTATGACTACTTTTTGGCCTTTTTTCACAAAACGCTTCATGCCCCCGATGGCCTCGATGGCAGCTCGTGTGGCCTTGGAGGCCTCGCCCTTAACCACACTGATATCCGGCTCACCGTCCTTAATGCCGGCCAAAGCCTGTGTGGGCAAAAAAAGTCCCGAGCTTGCAAGGCAAGAATTGGCTGTTACGAAGCCCAACATCCCTAGTTTTCTTTTTAAAAAAGTTCTTCTGTTCATAAGCTGACTCTCTTTTTTTTAATATAAGCATGAAAACTCCACTGTCAACTTTTTAAAGGCACACTCACTCCAAATGCC
>CAYJHK010000082.1:0-8364 GCA_964369515.1 uncultured Desulfovibrionaceae bacterium | reverse complement strand
TGCACAATTCAAAAAGGCATGGATTGCATCAAAGCTTCGCTCCTCGCAATGACTTAATTTTATAACGGAAGTCATTGCAAGCATTGCTACGCAGCCCATGTATTTTGTCAATTTTATGAATTGTGTAGAGGTCTTTATATGATGTTTGCTGCATAAAGGTCAAGCCTTGCGCCTGCATTAAATTTTCACAAATTTGAAGCTGACTGGGCGGTTTTCCATAATTCAAGAGCTCTGCACAATTCAAAAAGGCATGGATTGTATCAAAGCTTCGCTCCTCGCAATGACTTGATTTTATAACGAAAGTCATTGCGAGAGCAGCGAAGCAATCTATGTTTCCTTAACGCTATTGTCAATATTGCCCTTAACGGTCAAATTACCAGTAAAAATACAGTTTTCATTTACAGTCTGTTGACCGACATTCAAGTTCACCGCATCAACAATATGCACATCTTGTAGATTATATTTCCCTTCATCTACGGATTTTTCAAAGACAGAGTGTTTCACCAAGACGCATAAAATATCCGCTTTCATAAAGGCACAATGTAAAGATACATGTTCAACATTCAAATCCAATAGTTTTTGGGGTAATTTATGTATATATGGTTCTACAGCCATGGTTTTGCACCCTAATTGAGCAATTTGCGTAGTTATTTGCATGGCAGGGCTTTCCCTTAAGTCGTTGGTATCAGGCTTAAAGGCAAGGCCAAGACAAGCGACACTTACGTCAAAAATTCGCATTTGGGGATTTTCTGACAACACGTCAAAGATAGTCGCTTTCACTTTCTCCACTATCCACTGCGGCTTATAATCATTGATTGTACGTGCCATGCGTATAATGCGTGCTTCTTTGGGTGATTTATCCACAATAAACCACGGGTCTACTGCAATACAATGCCCGCCTACGCCGCACCCCGGTTGCAAAATATGAACGCGCGGATGTTTATTGGCAAGGGAAATGAGTTCCCACACATCTATATTGAGGGCATCGCAAATAATGGAAAGTTCATTGGCAAAGGCAATATTCACATCACGAAAACTGTTTTCGGTAAGCTTTGTCATTTCTGCGATACGTGCATTGGTATGTGTGACAGTGCTCTTTACGAATATGCCGTATAATTCTTCGGCTTTTTGCGCAGAAATTGCATTCAAACCACCTGCAATGCGCTCATTATGGACAAGCTCGCAAAGTACATTGCCGGGAAGCACACGTTCGGGGCAATAGGCTATATAGATATTTGATTTTTCATGTGGTTGTGCCTGCGTTGGGAAAACAAGGTCCGGCCTAAGCTCTGCCAGCCATTTTTCCAGTTTTTCCGTTGTGCCCACAGGTGATGTGGATTCGAGGATAATAAGATTTTCTTTGGAAAGAAACGGTGCAATGGCCTCTGCCGCAGCCTTGATGTAGCTCACATCAGGTTTGTGGTCATGGTAAAACGGTGTAGGAACCGCAATAATAAAAGCATCGGCCGGTTCAGCCTTGGTGGTGGCACGTAAATAGCCCTTGTCCACGACTTCTTTTAACAAAACATCAAGCCCCGGTTCCACAATGTGCAGCTCGCCTGCGTTGACACTGTCAACCACACGCTGACTTACATCAATACCAATGACTTGCACTTTATGCAAAGCCAACAAAACAGCTGTGGGTAGACCGATGTAGCCAAGACCAACCAATGCAACAGAATTAAAAGACATAATTATTACAGCTAAATGACTTTAAAATGCTACAAATTCGTTCTGTAGCTGTGCCGTCACCATAGGGATTATGGGCAAACGCCATGGCATTGTATTTTGCATTATCATCCAGTAATTCACTGACAGTATTGACAATAACATGCGTATCCGTACCCACCAAACGTGCTGTTCCTGCTTGTATGGCTTCGGGGCGTTCTGTTGTGTTACGCATGACAAGCACAGGCTTAGCCAACGCAGGGGCTTCTTCTTGTATGCCACCGGAATCGGTAAGTAAAAGTCTGCTTTGCCGCATAAGATACACAAAGGATACATAATCTAAAGGTTGTAATAAAAAACAATTTTGCGTGCTTCTCGAAATGCCGCCCAAAATGCGCTGTACAGGCTCTTGCACCTGTGGGTTAAGATGCACAGGGTAAACAATTTGCACATCCTTTCGCTGTGCAAGCTCGGCCAAGGCTTCACAAATGTGTTCAAAACCTTTACCGAAATTTTCACGGCGATGCCCCGTGACCAAAATAAGCTTCTTTGTCATGTCCAAAAAAGAGAACTTTTGCAACAAACTTTGCTTAAGCACATCATCATTATCAATTTTTTTAGTTGTATAAAGCAAAGCATCGATGACAGTATTGCCAGTGATATGAATGGAAGAGCCGGGAATTCCTTCGTGCAACAAGTTGCTTTGCGCTTGTTTTGTGGGTGCAAAATGTATATCGGCGATACGAGCGGTAAGTTGCCGATTCATCTCTTCCGGCCATGGCGAAAACTTATTATGGGTTCGCAAACCTGCTTCAACATGTGCTACGGGTATACACGCATAATAGGCTGAAAGACTTGTAGAAAAAGTAGTTGTCGAGTCGCCGTGCACAAGAATTATATCAGGTCTCCACTCGGAATATATTCTTCCCATGGCCTGCAATACATCTTGGGTTATGTCTGTTAAGCTTTGCCCGGGCTTCATAAGATTCAAATCGAAATCCGGTTTTATTTCAAAAAAAGCAAGAACTTGGTCGAGCATTTGCCTGTGTTGGGCAGTTACGCATACCTTAGACTCAACCCATGCTTGCTCAGCCAAAACTTTTACAATGGGAGCCATCTTTATAGCTTCGGGGCGAGTTCCAAAAACAGTAAGAATTTTCATGATATGCCTACTCAGTTATTATGGTTTCCAATTCTTGAGTGCGAGCTTCCGGACACTTTGTGGTTTCATTCCATTCCTTTTGTAATTTGGCATCGGCAAAAATAGGCGTCTTTGTTACAGCTTGTCCTGCTTTATTTTTACGCTGCTGCAAAGCCGCTTGCCGAATACGTTCAACCTTACTTTTTTCAACGTCATCCATCTTGACATCAGAGGGCAATAACTCAAGCAATGCTTCGGCACTGATAACGTCGCCCAAATCGTCAAGGCGTAAAATCCACCATTTGAGACGATAATCTTGTGGGTCTGTCATATAAGCTAGACGGGCAAAATCAACGCAAGTGTTTATGTCTTTCTTTTGTAAGTATTTTGCCACGGCGGTATAAGCATTGGCCATAATTATAGAAGTAGTATTAACGCTTTGCACAAGTTTTTTAACGGCATCTGCCTTGCCTTCATCGTAGGCATTAATAACCGAGGTAAATTCTTTTCCTCCCAATATGGCGGAAGGAGTTTTTTTAGCAAAAAAGAGTAATATAGACAAAAGCTTAAAGGGTGCAGTAAGTAGAGTTTTACTCAACTTTAAGATGGATTCACCAATTCTTGCTTGCAAGCTGCTGTGCCTTTCCGCCCTGCGCACAGCTCTATAGGCTTTGGTAAGAGCTGTAAGGCGTATATTTTCCACTTGAAGTTTGAGGTGAGCCACCTGGCTTGCTCTTTGCGGCGAAAGTTCTTCAAATTCCTTCAGCTTATAATAGTACCTTTCAAGTTCTTCTTGTACTGCCTGTAATTGCCCAAAAAGCATTGCATTTTCTTCTGCAAGTTTTTCAAGCTGTGTTTGCGAATTGACATATTCTTTATGTGAAGCTTTTAAATCACATGTATTGATGGCGTTATTTTTTTGTGGCATGTCATATCAACTCTGGTTATACAATGTATGTTTTGGTGATAACAAAGGTTTACGTTAAAAATATAAAAAAACTAATCCACATGGTCCAAAATTATAGATTCTAAAAGCTTCAGCATACCCATTATCAAAAGCCCCACAAGCAAGGTGGCAATGGCATTGTATATGCGCCGTGGCTTTAAAGGATATTCAGGTAATTGCGGGTGTTGCAACACCGAAACTTGTTTGATGGTACGTGAAGCTTCCATACGTCCGGCTTCCAATGCCACCAATGCGGTTTTGTAGATTTCTTTTTTAAAATCAAACTCCATTTGCAAACGTTCGTGTTCGGCCATAAGCGTATTTAATGAACGCCCCGTAATGGAAGCAAGCTTTGACTTTTCCGCTGAAATCTGCCTTCCAATGGCTTCTAGAGATTGTCGCAGCATGGTTTTTTGGGGATGATTATTCACAAGATTACGAGGCAAAGCAGCAAGCTGGGTTTCTAAGTCGGTACGCTGTGTTTCAAGGCCGGCAATGATGGCAATCATACTTTCAGCCATGGCGGTAGGAGAGGCAAGCCCTTCTTTATTTTGATATTTAATAAGAGCATTGCTGGCATTTAATACATCGGCATAGGTGTTATTTACTTGTCTTTCAAGAAAATCCACTTGCGCTTGTGCCAGCTGATGACTGAGCTTATTCATATAGCTTTCACCTTCTTGCACAAGAATTGTTGCAATTTTCTCCGCCATGTCAGGTTGGAAAGCCTCTGCTCGAATACGCAAAACACCGGAAAAATCATCAAAATTCACTTCTAATCTGGATTGAAAATACTCATAAAAATCTTCAATGGGACTGACTTTGTCCCACATACGAGAAAAAAAATCGATGTCGCCATGGCTATAGTGAACACGTAAATCCAGCTTTTTATCCAATTTTTTCAGCATATCCACCGATTGCAAATGTTCAAGTAGCAAAAGTTGGTCCGGACCACTGGTGCTCGCAGTTAAACCCATTATGGAGCCACGATTCATATCGGGAACGATGGAACTCTTAGTATTTTGAATGATAATAATAGCTTCTGAGACATAGCGGTCGGTAGCCCACACCCAATAGAACATACAGCTAACAATACATACAGCCAGTAAATACAGGATATAAGAAAATCCCCTGCGAACTTTCAATGTGGATTGCCCGTATTGAGAAGCTTCTTGCACCTGTGTGGTATTTACGCTGCTCATTTTCTAAGAGTTTCCTTATAAGCGTAAAGTGCATCGTCAATATTTTCAAACCATTGAACATTACCTTTGTAAAGAAAGAGACCGGATTGACAAAACTCTTTAAGGCTTGCTTCACCATGAGCCGTCATAATAATACTGGCTGTTCCCGCCAAATCTCTAAACGCTTTAGCCGCCTTGGCACGAAATGCAACATCGCCGGCACCGGTCACTTCATCGGAAATGTATACATCAAAATCAAAGGCCAAGGACAACGCAAATTGCAAACGAGAACGCATACCGGCTGAATAGGTTGTTACGGGACGGTCAAAAGCCTTGCCAATCTCTGCAAAGCATTCTATGCGTGCAATTCGCTCTTCCATTTCGTGTCCAAAACCATAGACACGACAAATAAATTTGGCATTTTGCCGCCCTGTGAGTGTTCCCTCAAGGCCACCATTGCCCATGGGCCAGGAAACACGACACAGGCGTTCCACATAACCTCTGCTTGGAAAGTCCGAACCACCGATTATGCGTAACAATGTGGACTTTCCGGCTCCGTTTTCACCAATTATGCCAACATTGCGCCGGGAAGGTATGTTAAAGGTAATACCTCGCAAGACCCAATCGCTCACGCCTTGGCGAGTCATATAGCGTTTATGTACGTCGTGAACCATAATCATAAGGCCACCAAGCGAGCCTCATATATACGGTATAAAACCAGCCCTAAAACAATGCTACACAGTGCCCAAAGATATAAATATCCAAGATTAAGCGGAATTGTACTATATAAGGGAAAAAAGCCCATGCGTATAGATTCGATACCGTGAACAAGAGGGTTATACGCAAGATACTCTCTGTAGGCTAGAGGAATACTTGCGGGTGGAATAATCACGCCGGATATGAAATACAATGGCAACATAGTAAAGTTAAGCAACTGTTTTGTTTCGGGAATAAGACGCAAAACAACGGAATTCACCATACCAAAACCAAGGGCAAAGAGCCATAATCCCAAAAAACCCGCCAAAATCAATAAAACATCATGGGGAAAAACATCTTTGCCCAAGAAAGCTGCACCGCCAAGGATAAAAAAAGACAAAAAAAGCATAATGTAGCCTTCTACGCAAGCACGTATAAATGCCACATCGAAAGGCCGCACTTGGCGAAATGCAAAAAAGGCTTTATTGCAGTTAATGGAATACAAAGTCATCAGTCCCGTGCGGCGAAAGGTGAAAAAAGCCAGCATTCCCACAGCGAGCCACGATGCCATATCCATGCCACCCATTTGCCTTTGGCGTATTGCTGTCCACAAGGTAACAAAAAGCACAATATGAGCGGCAGGTTCAAGAATAAGCCAAGCCCAATTCATACGATTTCCAAACAGGCGTTGCAACATCTCTCGTAAAAAGATGGCGTGCCAAACGGAAAGAGTATTTTGCAGCGGACCGGCCATATCATTCCTATTGATTTAATAAATCCATGGTGCGCACAAGGGTTAATGTGTCTGTAACAGGTGCCACAACACCGCCCACAAGCCCAAGAAACTTTTGCAACTGCGCTGTTTGAGCATTGGCCACATATAGCACATCACCATGTTCAATCATAAAATTTTGCGTAACAAAGAAACTGGTTGGGGTGCTAAAATCAATTTCATAAACAGTGGGTACAGTGCCATCGGCGGCGACAGTTAGTGCATTTGCCGAACTTGTACTTGGGTTTTTTTCAAAACGAAACACGAACACGCCACTGGGATCTGTGCGATTATCGTTAAAACCGCCGGCTCGAACAAGAGCCTGTGCCAAAGAAATTCCTTGAACCTCAAAGGAAATCTCCTGATTTTTTTCCACCGCTCCCATTACACTGAATTTTTTCGGTTGGTACAAGGCGGCAACAACATCACCTGCAAGCAAGGGGATATTCTCTGCAGGCTGTCGGATAATGGTTTCCAATGGCAGGATGGCGGTTTTTGCGCCACGTGAAAGCTGTACAGCCGTATACTTTAAATCATGGACAGCACCGCCGCCGGCAGCTATGGCATCAAGAACACGTTCCCCCTTGGGGGTGATGGGCATACGCACGTTTTTACGCAAATCACCCACAACAATAACATTGGACGTATTGTTTTGCGCAAAGCGCACCAAGACTTGCGGCCTATTTGCTTGCCCTGTAAGCTTCTTTTCAATAGCTTTTTCAATTTGCCTTGTAGTATAGCCGTTCACATATACATTCCCGGCAAAAGGTACAGTTATCTTGCCATCTTCCATGACCATTTGCTCAGGAAGCGTCTCAGCTTTAGCAGAAGTTATGGAGCCGGTTTTTACGTCTAAACCGGGGCCGCCAAACAATGCATTGGGAGGAGCTTCCCAAATGATAATTTCTAAAAAATCACCGGTTTTTACTCTATATTGAGGCTTTTTTGATGTATCAAAATACTCGGAAAATAGAGGAACTCTTTTCTTTTGCTGCAATGCTCTTGTAAGATTTGCATCTACTTTTTTTACCACAACTCCACGCAACTTATCATCATTATACGCTATTTTACGTACAACCTTGGCACTTGGCCCCGATGTTGGCATCACAGCACATGCTGCAAGGGAAAAAGCTAAAAGCAAAACACATCCCACCTGCGCACTCTTCTTTCCGTTCATTTTCCGAACATCCTGTATCTCAAAAAACCTATACCTATGTTTTTCTTAAAAAGTTGTGAA
The DNA here is from genome assembly GCA_964369515.1 of uncultured Desulfovibrionaceae bacterium. GTDB lineage: Bacteria > Desulfobacterota > Desulfovibrionia > Desulfovibrionales > Desulfovibrionaceae > CAYJAD01. Next base: position 723 of record CAYJHK010000082.1, on the reverse strand, counting down.
AATCAAAGTTTACACTCCGCTCACATTCAAGCTGAAAACGCAACCACAAAGTTTTATTCAAATTCAAAGTCTAAAACTTCAGAATCACTCAAAACAAATGGAGAAAAATGGACATTATGAAAATCGGCACCGGGATGCTTTTTTACAGAATAATAAAACTTTTTGTCTGCTATGGGATAACTTGGATCATCGTCCTCACCGGCCCACTCCATATCTTCAGTTTGAGCGTAAATATAAATATTCGGGGATTTAAGATCTAAAGTATACACGTTTGAAGTTTTCGAAGTGACACTTACCCAGCCCACAGCTACCCAATCATCATCAACATCATTGTAAACCACAGCAATTCGAACTCTATAAGGAGTTGAATTGACAAAGTTAACCTTATACTTTTTGGCAATCACCGATGTAGGCACTGTGAAAATCATCACTACGAACAGTAAAACTATAATGAATTTTGCCTTCATGAATACTCCCCAAATACAATAATTACAAAACAACTCTAAACATATCTTCATTAATAGTCAATATATGTGTGTTCATAATGTATGAATTATAAAAATACTAAACAGGTTATATATATTCATGAGTATAAACTTAAACTTATTTACTATTAAAAATACGTTATCATATTTTCAATAACAATATTATAATAGTCGTCACTGAAAAAAGACCTCTGCACAATTATTTTATTATATAGCTTTATATGCTAAGTATGATTTT
>CAYJHK010000081.1:0-8585 GCA_964369515.1 uncultured Desulfovibrionaceae bacterium | reverse complement strand
TTTTCCTTCCCCCCAGATAAAAAGTAGCTGACTAAAGGCAATAGCCACATTTTATATTATTGACCTGTTATGAGTTAGATTTTCTATTAACCCCTTAAGAAGTCCAGCAGCTCTTTTTTTTCTTTTGATAGCTCAGAGTAAGGTGTATAGACAGCTGTTTGTAGTGCAGTATGTGCGAGGGAGCTTGGTTTTTCCATGTTGAGTTGTACAACAGTGCGTGCCACAATATTTTGCGCATTTTCGGCTCCGGCTCGTAAGTTATCCAAGAGTGCCTGCACATTCACTGCTTCGTGCTCTGTTTCTTGCGTGCGCCAGCAATCATAATCAGTGACCATGGCAAGGCAGGCGTAGGCCATTTGCGCTTCCCGTGCAAGCTTTGCCTCAGGCATATTGGTCATGCCAACCACATCTATACCCATGGATTTATAATATAAAGATTCAGCACGAGATGAAAATTGCGGCCCTTCTATGCATATATATGTCCCGCCGTGATGCGCCTTGTAATTTGTGTCTTTTAGTATAAATTCCGCTGCACCATGAAGTACCTTCCCAAGATTTTCGCAGGTGGGCTTGGCCATGCTTACGTGTGCAATGAGTCCTTGTCCGAAAAAGCTTGAGCTACGTGTCTTTGTAAAATCAATATATTGGTCAACCACCACCATATGGCGAGGAGCCATCTCTTCACGTAGGGAGCCGACGGCAGAAACGGAGATAATATGGCTGACTCCAAGGGATTTGAGGGCATAGATATTCGCTTTGTAAGGAACTTCTGAGGGCAGTAAACTATGATTTTCTCCATGCCGTGCCAGAAAAACAACCTTGCACCCTTGAAGTTTACCCACTTTACAAAGTGCGGAAGGTTTTCCGAAAGGTGTTGTTATTTCGAGTTCTTCTTCAAGTTCGAAATCTGCTATTTGGTATAAACCGCTGCCGCCGATAATTCCGACGACAATGTTTGCCGTATCGTCTGTAATTTGCGTTTTCACGAGTTCCTCCTTGTTTATCTAATGCTGTTGCCGGAGCTTGCTATTGTTTTTTGCTAGGTAAGGCTTTCTTGGTAGGCTTTTTTTGCAGAGCTTTTTTGCTTATTAAAACCCATGCGACGCCATGATTATGCAACAGTGAAGCTGTATATTCTGCCACCGGCCCTCCTCCCATGAAAATATCACAGCGATTTCCTTTAATGGCACCGCCCACATCTTGAGTGCTGGCAAGTCCACGCATGGGTGTTTTCCCAAGAAGAATATGTGGCATTTCAAGTCCATAGGCAACAATTGCACCGAGGGGAATAAATCTTCTGTCGCTGGCAAGGCTTGCCAAAGGCGTCAGCACTCGCCCCATGGCGCCTCGTGCACCTCCCTTGCCCATTTTGAAAAAAACGTAACTGGGATTTGTGTTCAAAATTTCTGCAATGCGTGTGGGATTTGCTGTAAACCATTTGCGTTGCTCAAGTACATCACCACGAGATATAAGTCCCATATCCTTCATGGTTTTACCAGAAATAGTATATTTATGTCCATTTTGTCCGGCATAGTTAACATAGTCGATACTTCCGTCTTCATAAAGCAATTTTCCGGAACCTTGGATTTGTAAATAATAAATATCCACAAGGCTTTTTGCGTATGCAAGTTCAAGTCCTCGCCGAGCCAGAACTTTTTTCGTATCAATATCTTCTCGACTATAATATTTTTTCCTATTTTTCCGATAAAATGATAGTTCAGGAGGTCGTTTATAGAGCGGATAATAATCTTTTTTATATATGCGGCTGGCTATAAGCAATGGCTCGTAATAACCCGTAAATTTAATCCCTTGCGGTATTTTTATCCATCGAAAATGTTTTAACAGCAGCGAGGGATCCTTATCAAGTTGCGGTAAAATCTTAAGAAGTTCTGTGATACTTTGCTGCATTTGCCCCCATGTAAGCTTTAGGCCGGCTCGTCTTATGGCAAAGGCTGCTTGGTTTTTTGCTTTGACATATGCCAAACTCTTTTGCAAAGTGGGAGCAAGTTCTGCCCACGAACGTAGATTTTGGTTGGTAGGCCACAAGCTTTTTACGAAATCCTTGGTGCTGTCTGTCCTTTTTACCGTCGAGGGTGCATGTGTAAATTGTGAATCGCACGCCGTCAGCAGGAAAATGGGACACAAAATCATCAATAAGCGAAGTGCGTGTGTAATGTGTTGTATTGTAAAGAATTGTTTCAACATAAAAGATAATAACTCCAAAGGATTAGTATGATAAATCCCCATATTGCATCTGCTTGGTTGGCGCACCGTGTTTCCTATGGCGAAACCGACAGCATGAAAGTGTTGTATTACGCTGAATATTTACATTTATTTGAACGGGCACGCAGCGAATTCATTAGGACACATGGCATGAGCTATGCTGACATTGAAGCACGGGGGATTTTTTTGCCGGTGCGAGAAGCAAAGTGTCGCTACAGGGCACCTGCAAGGTACGATGATCTTGTGCATATTCATGTTGGTCTTGCCAGCTATGGGCGAGCGTCCATGATTTTTGTATATGATTTATACAATGAAGACAAGAGTAAGATTTTGGCCGAAGGTCAGACCGAACATGCGGTGGTTAATGAACTTGGTAAACCTTGCGCTGTGCCTGATTGGTTGAAGCAGTTGTTTCCAACTCGCTAAAAAGTGAGTGCAGGAAGTTCCATGTTTACCATAAGAATTCAACTGTTGAAAAAATGGTACAGAGGCTTTCTCCATAAAAAAATTTTTAAAGCAATTTTATGCTTGCCTAGCCTTGCTCATTTAGGTAGTATGCCCATATCCTGACTTGTCGTACACAAAGGAGTGCTTTGCATGAAAGTACTTTGGGCGCCCTGGCGTTTAAACTATATACTTGGGCCTAAGCCTGATACTTGCGTTTTTTGCTTGCCAAGGCATACTGACGAAGACGAAGAGCGTCTTATATTGCATAGGGGGAAATATTGTTTTGTAATCATGAACAAATTTCCCTATAATAATGGACACCTTATGGTGACGCCGTATAGACATGTTATGGATTTTACCATCCTAACCAGTGAGGAAAGCACGGAAATGATGGATTTATTGCAGCGATGTACCGGAATTTTGCAAGAACGCTTTCACTGCCAAGGCATCAATATTGGGTTGAATCTTGGGGAAGCCGCCGGAGCCGGTATACGTGAACATTTACATTTTCATCTTGTCCCACGTTGGAATGGAGATTCATCCTTTATGGCTGTTATGGACGAAGTGCGCATGGTGCCTGAACATCTTAAGGCTACCTACCTTGCACTGAAGCCCTATTTTGAGCAATTATTTCCAAAAGCGTGAGGAGGTCTTTATATGCGCTATTTGAAAGTTATCCTGTTTGTTGTGTTCTTCTTTGTCAGTATGATTTTCTTTTTTCAAAACCAAGCGGTTTTGTCAACTGACATGACTTTGAATTTGAATTTGTTTTTCACAGAGCCCATGCAGTCTATTCCTCTCCCTTTCTATTTCCTTGTTTTGGCAGCTTTCTTTACCGGAGCATTGCTCGCTGTCTTGTCGCTTATTTGGGATAAAATGAATATTTCTGCGAGACTTATGAAGGCTACTTGGCGTGTGCGTAGTCTTGAAAAAGAAGTAGCCACTTTACGTGCCAACCAAGCAAAGGCACTACCCATTACACCGCAAACACCTGTACACACAGTTACTGTGGCTTCTGAAAGTGCTGAAGTTAAGCTTGAGAAAGATGCCGCTGAACATATTGAAGATGTAAAAGGCACACAGGTCAAAGATCAAGAAACAGAAGAGCAGGTCAAAGAAGAACAAGTGGAAACTGAAGCTGAGGCTAAAGCACCTGAAATCGTTGAGGACGTTAAAGCACCAGACCCAAATAAGGGTGCCTAAGTATATCTTTACAGAAAAAGTATGGGCGAAAGCCCGTACTTTTTTTAACCTATTTAGCCATACAGTGCCATGTCAAAATCCAAAGCTTCCGGTCAAAATAGTCAAAGCAATCAAAGTATTGAAAGCAGTGAAAATTCAGAAAATATCTCTGTGCAAGCCGTTGTGCCGGAGCAAATAATGTCATCTGAGCAAGAAAGTAAGCCACCCCCGAAACTTACCCCCATGTTTGAACAATATTTGCGCATCAAGGCCGAATACAAACACTGCTTACTTTTTTATCGCATGGGCGACTTCTATGAACTTTTTTATGAAGATGCCGTCACAACAGCCAAAGAGCTGCAAATAACACTTACCGCACGCCATAAAGAAAGTGCATCCCCTGTACCCATGTGCGGTGTTCCTTGGCATTCTGTTAAAGGATATCTCACTCAACTTATTGATAAAGGCTATCACATTGCCATTTGCGAGCAGGTGGAAGACCCGAAGAGTACCAAGGGAATTGTCAAGCGTGAAGTTACACGGGTAATCACGCCGGGAACCGTCATCGACGACGACAATCTTACCGCAAAAAGTAATAACTATCTTGCAGCTTTATACATAGAAAACAAAGGCAGTACTTCTGTAAAGTCCTCCCTTAAGGGAGCGCTTGCTTTTGTGGATACTTCTACGGGAAAATGGTCGGGAGTTTATGGGCTTAAGCACAATGAACTGTGGCAGTGGGTGCAGAAAATCGCACCGAAAGAACTGCTCATACCCGATACGGAAAAAGCCCCAACCGGACTCTTGCTCGAAGGTATGCAGATTATTCGTGTGGCACAGCGCAGTCATTTTGACATCAATAATAATACAAGAATATTACTGGAAGCACAAGGCGTTAAAGAACTTGATGCCCTAGGTCTTGCCCATAAACCTGAACTGACCAGGGCTTGCGGCGCATTGCTCGTCTACTTGGCGCAGGTGCAGCGTTGTGACATTAGGCATTTGCAAGCGTTCACCCCTCTTGATTTGCAAAAACATTTAATCATTGACGAACTTACCGAGCGTAACCTTGAGATATTTGAACGTATTAACGGAAAGAAAGGTAAGGGTACGCTTTGGGATGTATTGGATCAAACCCTTACTCCCATGGGCGGGCGGGTTTTGGAAGATCGCTTGCGTCACCCTTGGCGTGAAGCAAAAATGATTTTGCAACATCAAGAAAATGTCACATTTTTTTATAATGCACACGAAAGACGTCGGCAGTTGCGTGAATCGCTTAAAAATATCTTTGATCTTGAGCGCATCTCAACTCGCATCCATTTGCAACGTGCACAGCCCCGTGACTACATCGCTCTGAGAAACTCATTGCTTAATCTTCCGAATATAATCGCAGCCCTAAGTGCCAAAAACATGCACACGCCGCAAGATGATGCGGAAAGAGTTTTCCCCAAAGGTTTGGAAAACCTTATGAATCAATGGGATAGTCTTGAAGATGTGGCCGACCTGCTAAATCGCTCGTTGCAAGACCCGCCGCCAAACCTTATCACCGAAGGCGGGCTTTTTAAGCAAGGCTACAATGCCGAGCTTGATGCGCTCATTGATCTGGCCGAGCATGGAGAGCAAAAACTTCAAGACATGCTTAGTCACGAACAAGAACTCAGTGGACTTAGCAAGCTTAAACTTGGATTTAACCGTGTGTTTGGCTATTATTTTGAACTGTCTCGTGCTCAACAAGCTGATGTTCCCGAGCATTTTATCCGCCGCCAAACCCTAGCCAACGCCGAACGCTTCACCACAAGCGCACTGAAGGAACTTGAAGAACATATTATGCAAGCGACTGAAAAGCGTAAGAGCCTTGAACATACGCTTTTTCAAGAGTTGCGAGAAGAAATCAACTCGACACGCAGCCGCATTCTCTTCAGCGCACATTGTCTTGCAGAGCTTGATTATTGGCAATGTCTTGCCCATGTTGCCCGTCAAAATCATTGGTGTGCACCGGAATTTACTGAAGATCAAAGCCTCATTATCCGTGAAGGGCGTCATCCCGTTGTTGAAGCCATCATCGGTGCCGGAAATTTTGTAGCCAATGACCTCACCCTAGATCAATGGCGACGGTTTTGCTTGCTTACCGGGCCAAATATGGCAGGAAAATCCACGGTTTTACGTCAAACTGCCATTATGTGCCTATTGGCGCAAATAGGCTCTTACGTTCCGGCAAGTCAGTTTCAACTTTCACCAGTAGATAAAATTTTCTCACGAGTCGGAGCCTCTGATAACTTGGCCGAAGGTCAAAGTACCTTTATGGTGGAAATGATGGAAACAGCACGGATTTTGCGCCAAGCCACCAAGAAAAGCCTTGTTATTCTTGATGAAATCGGACGTGGAACCAGTACATATGACGGGCTTGCCTTGGCCTTTGCCATTGTTGAGGATTTGAGCAAGCAGTATCAAGGAAGCGTGCGAACCCTCTTTGCCACGCATTACCATGAACTCACGAGTTTAGAGTCGCTTATACCCAACGTTTTTACCATGAATATAGCCATTTGTGAACATGGCGGCGACATACTTTTTCTCCATCGCCTTGTTCCGGGGCCTTCCGATAGAAGTTATGGTGTTGAGGTGGCAAAGCTTGCAGGCGTTCCCATGCCCATAGTGCAAAGGGCGCGTGAAATTCTTGAACAGCTTGAAAGCAAAGATAAATTTAATAAGCCGATTTTGCCGGTCGCCAGTAAAACAGCTTTGCCCGGTATGCAACTACCCGAGAAAAAGGTTGAAACCTTTGATCCGCCGCCAAGTTTACCCATAGGAAGAGAGGAAAGCAAAGTGCATCCCTTAATACAAGTCCTTAAAGACTGCAATCCGCATTTACTAACGCCCGAAGATGCTTTGCAGAAAATCATTGAATGGAAAATGTTGTGGGGAAAAAATCCCGAATAAGTGCAATTGCCCCATTTAAAGGTGTTGTCATTGGGCACTGCCGTGGCGAAAATTATGAAAAAATATTCCAACAGCGACTTGCGTCTCGCCTCTAAAAATAAGAAAGACGAGTTTTATACACAGCTTATAGACATAGAAAAGGAAATGCAGCACTATAAGGCTCATTTTCAAGGTAAGACAGTCTATTGTAATTGCGACAATGCGTTCAGAAGTAATTTTTTCAAGTTTTTTGTATTAAATTTCAACACATTAAAGATTAAAAAACTTGTGGCAAGCAATTTTGTTTTTGATGTCACATCTCAAGAACGCCGTGTTTCAGCAGAAACATCCGATGAAAGAAACCGTCACGATGACACGCCATACTGTGTTGAAATTAATATCGTAAATTCTGCATGTTCCCATGAAAAATCCCTTCCGGAACTTATGGAACATCTTATGCAAAATAAAAAAAATTCCCTGCAAGTATTACAAGGTAATGGGGATTTCCGCTCGCAAGAATGTATTCGCCTCTTGAAAAAAGCTGATATTGTGGTGAGCAATCCTCCATTTTCTTTGTTTAGGGAATATATGGCACAAATTGTTGAGCACGGGAAGAAATGTATTGTACTTGGTAATCAAAACGCCATCACCTACAAAGAAATTTTCAAGCTCTTCAAACAAAATTTATTGTGGCTTGGAGCCAGTATTCACGGCGGTGACCGTGAATTTTGCATTCCGGCTGACTATCCGGTGGCCGCCGCAACTTCAAGGATTGATGCCAAGGGTAACAAGTTTATACGCATCAAGGGGGTACGCTGGTTTACCAATATTGACTATGACTTACGATACAAAGAACTTCAGCTTCATGAGCGATATAGAGCTGCCAAATACCCGTTTTACGATAATTATAATGCCATAAATGTCGACAAAACTAAGGAAATCCCCTTGGATTATTCGGGTTATATGGGCGTACCCATTACGTTTATGGATAAATACAATCCGGAGCAGTTTGAAATTCTCGGTATCATGAATACAGGTGAAGAAAATAAGGGCATTCGTTTAGAAAATACGCCACATGGCCGCCCCCTTGTCCATGGGAAGGAAAAATATTTAAGGATTATAATACAAAGACGTGAGTTGCATCGGCATTTATAATAATATTTTATTTTCTATAAATGCCAATGCCTGCGCAACACTTTGTTGCTCGCTCATTTTTTCCGTATCAATGATGAGAGCTGCACTTTCCGGTTTTTCATATGGGGCTGAAATTCCAGTATATTCTTTAATCTTCCCTTGGCGTGCAAGCGCGTAATAGCCTTTTACGTCTCGTGTTTCGCATGTTTCCACGGAGCAGGAAATATATATTTCGTGAAAAACATCTCCAATGATATCATGCGCCATTTTTCTGTGCGCTTTGAGCGGTGAAATAAATGCACATAAACAAACAAAACCTTGTTTTACAAAAATGTGCGAAAGTTCCGCAATACGCCGAATATTTTCCGCTCTACCTTGAGGACTGAAGGAAAGATCAGCGCATAATCCGTGACGAATGACATCGCCATCAAGGACAATAACTTGTGCGCCACGCTCAAAAAGAATTTTCTCAACGCCGTGCGCAATGGTTGATTTGCCTGCACCCGATAGTCCGGTAAACCAAAAAACACCGCCTCTGTGCCCGTGCTGTGCATGGCGCATGTTTAAAGTCACATGAGATCGTGGTGCGCTGAGGTATTTTTGTTTTGACATGAATGTTCTTTTTTCGGGAAACACTGATTAATTATTTTCTTGAGGGGGGAAGGGGAACTTTTGCCAAAGCC
>CAYJHK010000080.1:0-8742 GCA_964369515.1 uncultured Desulfovibrionaceae bacterium | reverse complement strand
GCCAATTCAATAGATTTGCATGTACAAAATTATATTTAATCAGCGTTTCCTTAACGCAGTAGTTTACCCTTTTTCAACACACTTATTTCTTGCCATAAACCTACTTGAGGTGTAATTAACACTATATACTGTTATCATGTAAGTTCTATGTGCGTGTAAAGGTAATATATTCTTAAAGGTGTAAAAATGCAACAACACATATTTCTAAAAGATCTTCCGCCTCACGGCAAAATACGTGGTGTATACTTAATTAGTGCTGCTTCTTTGCAACATGCCAAAAATGGACCGTATTGGAACATAACTTTAAATGATTCGAGCGGTGAAGTTAATGCCAAAATATGGGCACCCTTAAGCACAGAGTTTACCGCCTTATGTGCCGGAAACTTTGTGGATATATCGGGTAATACAGCACTCTTTCGTGAACAAGTTCAAATAAATATCAATGCATTACGTGTGCTTAGCGATGCAGACAGCATCGAGCTTGATATGAACTGCTATGTACCGTCAAGTCCGTATAGCATCGAAGAAATGTGGCAAGAGTTGGAGGAACTTTGCCAAAAAGAATTAACGCATACACCTTGGAATGATTTTGTTTTTTATGTGCTTAACCGCAATGATATTCGCTTAGCCTTTATGGCTTGTCCGGCGGCAAAAAATATCCATCATGCCTATCGGGGAGGATTGCTTGAGCATAGCCTTTCGGTGGCCAAATTGAGCATGACCATTGCGGCGCAATATCCGGAACTTGATCGCCAAGTATTGCTGGCGGCGGCCATATTTCACGACCTTGGGAAAATATGGGAATATTCCTACGGTCTTGTCACCGATTACACCGATGCCGGACGCTTGCTTGGGCATATACATTTAGCCCTTGAATATCTTTCGCCTATTTTGGAATTGTGCGCTGTAGAAAGTGAATACGTACAACACTTTAAACATCTTATCCTCAGCCATCACGGCACATATGAATTTGGCTCACCACGATTACCACAAACCCCCGAAGCCATGATTTTACACTATGCCGACAATATAGATGCGAAAATGGCACAATGTAAACAGTTATTTGCCAATAATGAGCAGGATTTTGTGGGTTGGTCGGCATATCAACGCAGCCTTGAACGCTATATATATCAACCCTTACGCTTTAATCAAATGCCGTTAAGCCAAAGTGAAAACTTGCAAGAAGAAAACTTACCGAATGAGAGTTTACAAGAAGAAAATTTACCGAATGAGAGTCTACAAGAAGCAAATCTGCCAAATGAAAGCTTGCAAGACGTACAAACTGCAACGGATATTAATGAACATACTACCAATGAATTCTTACATACCGAGCAGATATTTACCGATTATAATACCGTGAACACACATGAAAACGAAAAAGAAAATATAACACATAAAAGCGAACCGGAAAACGAATTACCCAAACAAATGCATGACGTACATGTCGACACTGACAATCAAGGCACCGTTAAGCCCAATGCGCCAAAAGAAACATTCAGCGTCGCATCTCAATTGGGCTTTTTTCAAAATAAGCCAAATACCGATTAGTCTATGTTTATAACATTTGAAGGCACGGAAGGCGCCGGTAAAACAACCATTTTATACAAGCTCAAGCACTATTTTGAAAGTCTTGGGCGTACTGTACTTTGTACACGGGAACCGGGAGGGTCAAAATTTGGACTCCATTTGCGTTCCACGCTTTTAAATGAACACGCAAACATTCACCCCCGTGCAGAGCTTTTCCTTTTCTTGGCTGATAGAGCACAGCATGTGGAGGAAGTTTTGCGGCCGGCTCTTGCCCGAGGCGATGTGATTTTGTGCGATCGTTACATTCACTCAACACTTGCCTATCAAGGCGCAGGGCGTGGGCTTTCGGCGCAACTCATAGAAAAATTTAACGATTTTGCCATTGACGGACTTATGCCGCATAAGGTACTCTTGCTCAATCTTGATGTGGAATTGGGTCTTGCACGAGCTTTTGCTCGTAATACCAATAATAAAAAAAATGAAGGACGTTTTGATACCGAATGCATTACCTTTCATCGTGCAGTGCAAGCATCCTTCTTAGAACAAGCCCAAAAAGATGCGCAACGGTTTCATATTATAGATGCATCGCAAAATGTGGAAGGTGTGCTTAAAGATTGCATAAAGGCAATAAATATAAACCCAATTAACTAAGGAAAACAGATGAAAACAGAATTTTATGATCTTGTATGGACAGGCACAAAGCTTGAGCGCAACTTAAACGAAAAGGCAGTCATCAAATTGGATGCCGAAGACTGCCCGCCGGATCCTTGGGAAATTCATAGCAGCCTTGGGAACCCCGGATCTATCTGGTGCGTTGTGTACCGTGCCCATAAGCAAGCAGGCGGCTTGTTTGTTATGTATGACTTTGAAGAAATCCTCTTCATAGCACAAGCCAAAACCAATATGGCTTTTGCTCAAGGGTTGCATGAATTTTCTCAAATGGTAAGTGACCCACAATATGCAACCGATATTTTTGATAATGACGACGACGACGACGACGATGATGACGATGACTAAACACATAGCCACAAATAAAAGCCAAGACCTCGGCATTATTTTCTTTCCGGCTTTTGACTGGGCCATTTCCCCTACACATCCGGAAAGAGAAGAACGCTTACTCTATACGCAAGACCAATTGCGAGAAGAAGGGCTTTTTGATGTGCCGGGCATACAAGAATTTCGTGCCGATCTTGCTCTAAGCGAAGATATTGAACGCACTCATTTTTGCTTGCCCGGTGTGGAAAAAGTATGTACCGCCTCACATATGGCATCGGCCGGCGGTGCCATATGTGCAGCAAAACTTGTTCTGGATGGCGACAATCCTGCTTGTAAAAAAGCTTTCGCCTTGGTGCGCCCGCCGGGTCATCATGCCATGCGCATTACTTACGGTAATCGGGGATTTTGCAATGTAAATATGGAAGCCATTATGCTGGATTATATCCGTCAAAATTATGGCAAAAAACTTTGTGGGGAAGGGGAGGTTTTGCGCATTGCCGTTGTGGATACCGATTGTCATCATGGCGATGGAAGTCAAGATATTTTTTGGAATGACCCACATACATTGTTCATATCCTTACACCAAGACGGACGCACACTCTATCCCGGCAGTGGTTTTGTGGAAGAATGCGGTGGCATTGGTGCGCTTGGTAAAACCATAAATATACCACTTCCGCCACATACCGGCGATATTGGTTATTTATACGCCATGCAACATGCTGTATTACCCATTTTGGCGGATTTCAAACCGCATTTAATAATAAATTCTGCCGGACAAGATAATCATTTTACCGATCCCCTTGCCAATATGCGCCTTACAGCTCAAGGCTACGCCCGTCTCACCGAGCTGTTACAGCCGCACATCGCAGTGCTTGAAGGTGGCTATTCCATACGTGAAGCATTGCCCTATGTAAATTTAGCCATTTGTTTGGCACTTGCCGGAAAAGATTTCAGCGATATTTACGAACCTGATTGGAATAAAAGTTATCTCGCTCAAGACGCTAAAATCAGCGATTATATTAAAAAGCTCAGCGATGAAGTGCTTAAAATGTACCATACCCCCCCTGCACAACCCTTTGAAGGCCAAAGAGAAAAAAATGCTCATGGGGCATATTGGGTGCGTGACAGAAATATTTATTACGATACGGATAGATTGCACGATAGGCAACACGAGCAAACATATATATGTCAAGACTGCGCCGGACTTACCTCTATAATCAGTAAAGCAACGCATATGGACAAAAACTTATGTTTATTGTTACCACGCAATCCTTGCGAAAAATGCACGCATATTGCGGAAGAATTAGCACACAATGCTCAAAAAAGTCGTGAATATGCCCATATACGTACCTTAAACTGCGTATAAACTCCATTCTACAAGTTATAATGTTTTCAGGTCACATCCAAAATGAGTCTTGGACATTTACATTACTTTAGGTTATGTACTCTGCATAAAATCATCTGCACGTAGGTAAAGTATGCCCGCAATAGAACATATTAGAAATTTTTCCATCATTGCTCATATTGACCATGGTAAGTCCACCTTGGCTGATCGTATATTGGAAATTACCGGTCTTGTATCTGAGCGTGATAAAAAAGACCAATATCTTGACAAGATGGAACTCGAGCGAGAACGAGGAATTACCATTAAAGCACAAACCGTGCGTATTCCCTTTACCAGCAAGTCTGGTGAAAAGTATATTTTAAATCTCATCGATACCCCTGGGCACGTTGACTTCAATTATGAGGTTTCACGCTCGCTGGCAGCCTGTGACGGCGCATTGCTGGTGGTGGATGCAACGCAAGGCGTGGAGGCGCAAACCCTCGCCAATGTCTACCTTGCCCTTGATCACGACCACGAAGTTATTCCGGTTTTAAATAAAATTGATCTCCCAAGTTCTGATGTGGACAGGGTACGAGAAGAAATTGAAGAGGCCATCGGCCTTGACTGTACCGATGCCTTGCCTGTATCGGCTAAGACCGGTGAAGGCGTAGCCAATGTTCTGGAAGCCTTGGTTGAGCGGTTGCCTGCACCCACAGGCGATGTGAATGCACCACTCAAAGCACTGATTTTTGACTCTTGGTATGATAGTTATCAAGGTGTCGTGGTGCTTTTCCGCATTATGGATGGGCGTATAAAAAAAAATGAGCGCATCAGGCTTATGGCTACGGGCAAAGAATATGAAGTATTACGCCTTGGAGTTTTTTCACCGGAACCTGTAGATATGTCGGAACTTTCTGCCGGCGAAGTGGGTTTTTTATGCGGAAGTATTAAAGAACTGCAAGATGCCAAAGTCGGCGATACCATTACCCTTGTAAATAATCCGGCAGAAGAAGCGGTGGAAGGATTTAAAGAAGTGCAACCCATGGTTTTTTGTGGTTTGTACCCTTCAGACTCCGATGATTACGAAGCCTTGAAAGCAGCTCTTGAAAAATTACAACTCAATGATGCCGCCTTTTCTTATGAACCTGAGACCTCACAAGCATTGGGTTTTGGTTATCGCTGCGGTTTTCTTGGTTTATTGCATATGGAAATCATTCAAGAGCGCATTGAGCGAGAATTTGAAGTAGGACTCATAGCCACAGCGCCTTCGGTTATTTATAAAGTTGATACCACCGATGGACGGAAACTTGACATCGATAATCCTTCTAAACTCCCCGACAGTGCAAAAATTACCACACTCTTTGAGCCGCTGGTAAAAATGGACATACATGTACCCAACGATTATGTGGGTAATGTATTCAAACTTTGTGAGGAAAAACGAGGGATACAGAAAAATTTACATTATCTTGCGGCTAATCGTGTGGTCATTACCTATGAATTACCCTTTGCGGAAATTGTATTTGACTTTTTTGACCGTCTAAAATCCAGCACCAAGGGTTATGCCTCCATGGATTATGAATTTTTAGATTATAAGCCTGCAAATCTGGTGCGCCTTGATATTATGCTCAACGGTGAACCGGTGGATGCATTGGCGGTTATTGTGCATAAAGACAAAGCATACCATTATGGACGTGCGCTGGCTCTTAAGCTCAAGCGTACCATTCCACGTCAACTTTTTGAAGTAGCTATCCAAGCTGCCATCGGTCAAAAAGTTATTGCCCGTGAAACAGTGTCAGCCTTTAGGAAAAATGTAACCGCAAAATGTTATGGCGGCGATATTACACGTAAGCGTAAACTGCTTGAAAAGCAAAAAGAAGGTAAGAAACGTATGAAACGTATGGGTAATGTGGAGTTACCGCAAGAGGCATTTCTTGCCGCATTGAAAGTGGGTGACGATTAAGCAAAACCGCATTGCGGAAAACTTTGTGCTTTCTTAAAAAATGTGCTAATATTCAAATTTTAATAATAATTTATACACAAAGCATCTTTGAAGTGATGTTTTTACCGGAATGATAAGCACGAGCGCAATGCGTAATAGGTTGCGCTCAGCTTAAAAAGAATTTGAGAGGTGGGAAGAAAATTCCCGTGTTGCTTTAATAAAAAAATACACATCTTAATTTTTTATAATTAAGATGTTTTTTAATAACCTACTAACCTATAGTTTCCAACGCAAATTCCACACTACACTTACCCACCGGTAAATCAAATGGAATAACAACCACAGGTACTGTTACAGCCGTCTCGTGTAATATTTCTTTATCAAGACCATAAATCATAGAGGGCGTAGAACCATGATAGATAACACCTTTTTCACCAAGACGACGCCGTACATCACCTGAAAGAATATTAGTAAACTCACCCACGGTACTTTTAGCATCTTCGTCAATATCTTCAATACAGTCACCAAGCATAGCCTTTGCAACATCCTCGGCAGCTTCACGAGACATGGACAATGCAATACTGCCTCTATGTCCATTTTCAGTTTGAGCAGTAACTAAACCGGTTAATTCAAAAATATTTTTATGATCTTTTTTGATAAAGGGTCTGCACGGCGTAATAGTCATTTGCGCCATGCTAGTAAATACAAAGGCTGTAGCCTCAATAAAAGCTTGAACTACTTCTGTAGTTTTCATATGCCTTTCTCCAATATATCAAAAGCTTATAATAAGATTTATATATGTAAATCCAAATGTTTATTCTTAATAAAAGTGTCTACAAGGTTAAATATAAGTTCATTGCCACAAAAGTTATTTTTCATAATATTGCGTTTATAATATGTTAATTTTTCTTCAAAATTTTGCAATATATTTTTCTTCAAATCCAACATATTTTCTTGCATCCCATACCCTAATTTTTCAATATATAAAGCATTTATCCTCTGTTCGAGCATAGCTAAAATAGGTATGGTTAACACCGGTTTTCCAAGATACAATGACTCAGTCATCAGTGTATGTCCGCCGCCTTGAATAACATAACAAGCTCCTTCGAGCAACTCTAAAAATGTCTCTTCCGATTTTCGCATAAAAATCACGTTACCTTCTCGTCCTTCATCTTGTCGATAACCAAAAACATAACAGAGTCGGTCTGTTGATTTTTGCAAAAATTGTACCAATGATTGATGAGTAGTGTTACTCTGATAAACAAGTATATACCCGTCATCCCGTGCCCTTGCACGAGCAGTTATCACTTTATCACGTAAAATTGGAGGCACAACCCGTGTATTATAAGACGTGAGTACCGGCGGCGCATAAAATGAAACAATTAAATTATACTCCGTTGGTTTAAAAAGATACTTGGGAGTAAGACCTTGAACATAATAATCCCAAAGCATATTACGTGGCAATTCATGCTTACAACTTGTAATAATATGTTGATGATCAAGTGTTAAACAAGGTATTTGTAAACGCTTTGCCGCTTGCGGAACAAAAAACTCAAGATCTGTCATACAAACGTCAGCTTTAAAATCTTCTATTACTTTTTGGGCTTGACGTATATACTTTTCTCTTTGCGCAAGTATGGGTACTGCTTTTTTCAGCGTTCCCACAAGATTTACTTTATAACCCTTAAAAACAGTACCAAGATTTGGTAGGGTTACAACCGGAAATTCACTGCCAAAGATATTCAAAGCATCATCGTTGGTTACAAATAAAAATTCGTGTTGCGTTAACTTTCGGGCTATGGTTAGACCACGCATTGCGTGACCATGCCCGGTACCGTGTATACCATAAACGATGCGCGCCATAACTTATTTTCTCCCCTACAGTTACCTTATATATCAAAATGCCTTCATATGGTCAATGTTATAAAATAATTGTGTTCTTTTTAACTCCTTGAAAATATAAATACAATATCTTCTCCTAAAAACATTTTATGTACCAAATATAATAGGATAAAAGTATCTTTTGAGCTATAATAATTCACAAACCCCATTAGCAGACTTGCAATTTTTATTTTTCTGACATAAAAAACATAAAAACGTTAAGTAATATTATTTAGGACATTTTCAAGAGGTAGGTCTATATATGGAATCAAAAGATATTAGAGATTTACTCATTAAAGCAAAGGTAAATTACACGCAGAAGAAAAATATTGAATGCGTTGGTGCCATAGTCATGGCTTTACGAAATATGGGTGATGGAGCACAAACTGTTGAGGTGTGCAGTGCTTTACGAGAGGTAATCGCACTTGTTGGTAAAGAAGATATGGTAGTGGAAGTTGTGGGACATGCCTTAACTTACACCTCTGGGCAAGAAAAGGAGTTACTTGCTCCTTTTGCGAAAGTGTTTAAAATTGCCATGGAAAATAAGGATAAAGAAAGCCACGAAGAAGCACTTGCTCGTAAATTAAAAATAGACAGGGCTTTTAACGAAGGCAGAAATTTACTGGCCAAAAATAATGTTTCTGAAGCAGATCAGTGTTTTAGTGAAGCCATTACTCATTATAGAGATGAACACAGCTTATTTTCTCTTATTGGTGAAGCACTTATGCAAGCAAACGCACCAAAACGTGCATTTCCTTACTTAAAAAAAGGGATTGAAGTTGACGCAAACAATGAGCTTATGCGTAAGCTTTATGAACAGTGTGATGAATTAAGAAAAAGCTAATTTAACATCTCTGCATAATTGTTGTTTTTGACAAAATATATAAATTGTTTCACTCCGCACGCAATGATTTATTTGCTTACGCAATGTCTTTTTGCCTTAACTCAGTAAAATTTAGATTATGCTTATTTTCCAATACTTTTCACCATAGTTTAATTTTACTGGCTCATCCCGATAGGGATGAGTAATGGGCGCGTTTTGGGAAAGGATGGGGGGTCTGGGGGGAAGGAAAAC
>CAYJHK010000079.1:0-8791 GCA_964369515.1 uncultured Desulfovibrionaceae bacterium | reverse complement strand
GTAAACTCATCACAAGTGGTAACTAAAAGAGGCTTCTTTATGCCATGATACTCTACAAGATTAGCGACAATAGTGTGAGAGTCTTTCCCACCTGAAACTGCTACAACACAATCATATTCTGACGATGTAATATTTTCTTGGATATATTCCGTAAGCCAACTTTGACGAGCTTCAAAGTCTATTTTTTCTTTTTTTTCACTATTTATACATGGTGTGCAAACGCCATTAACGTCCGTTAAGCCAGGTCGCGTTCCTAAAATAAAGCCACATTTTGAGCAAAGCCTTATCATTTTTATGTCCTATGTTCTCTTAGTTTACATCATTTGAGATTGCATTATTTTTTCTGCGTATTCCCAATCCGTTTCAGTATCAATATCAACAGCGGCTATTCGGGGCACTATCACTGCACTTTTGCGTAATGGCAAAAAACTCTCTCCACCCTTACTTAAAAAAGCTTGCACATCAAACCAATAAAATAGTCCAATATCATGATATGAGGGCTCAATATCTTGCGTACGGGTGGACACATATTCAGGATAGCGATATTGTATAAGCCCATCCTTTGCAAACTGTAACGACCGCTCTAAAGGGTGTGCATATTCTGTAACGGCATAAATACATTGAGCCTTAGTCTTTTGCATTTTTTCATAGCCCTCTTTAAGCCACTCACTTGTCACCATGGCTGACGTACCATAAAGACAACAGCAATACTGCGGCAAAGAGCCTTCTAGGGTTTGTATCGCCAACAAAGCATGCTTAAGTACACCAGTTGTTGTCGCAAAGTCATCCGCAATTTCATGAGGACGCATAAAAGGAACTTGTGCCCCATATTGTTGCCCAACAGCTGCAATTTCCGCATCTTCTGTTGACACAACCACAGAAGAAAAAAGCTGAGAGCTTACTGCTGCTTGCACCGGCCATGCAATCATAGGTTTACCGCAAAAATGACGCACATTTTTACGTGGCACGCGTTTAGAACCGCCGCGTGCCATAACAATGCAAAGAGGAGCAAAAGAGGTTAACATGGCTTTTTTTCGAGTAAAAACCATGTCGCATCGTCGGCTGGAAATAGAGCATCTCTATGATATATAAACCCATAATCCACAAGACGCAAATCACCATATTTATCCAATAGGTCTCCACAAAAATCGCGCTTAAAAAGCTTTTCGCTATACCCGCGATAGGGCACCTCTACAGGCGTAGGGTTATAGTATTCTTTTACAAGAATATAGCGTGACGAGGTCTTGTATAATGTTTCGTACGCTTGAGGCAAGAATTCTGGAGCTATATGGATAAGAACACCACAGGTAAAACTCAAATCATATTGCCGGTTAGGAGTATAGCTTAGAAGTGACCCTTCAAATATTTTAGCCCTATCACCCAAAGATTCCTGAGCCTGTCTTGCTGCAGTAGTATTGATCTCCACCGCGTTCAGTTCCGTCTCCGGTAATAACACACTTAATGCATGTAAATTTATACCAATGTTACACCCCAGTTCAAGCATACTTTCTGGCACTGCTGGTAGCTTAGCTAGCATCTTAGCCCATTGGGCAATAGTTTTTGACACATTATTTAGGGAGTTTCTCCCAATATAATCATCTCCGAATTGCCCTTTCCAAAATAGTTCTTGTTCGTTCATAAGCTATCCTATATTGCATATAATTTTTTTATAACCTTCATCACTTATCCCCACCCACAAGGGCAAGGTAAGCATCTCACTAAATACGTTTTCTGCCACAGGACACAGTCCTTTCTTATAGCCAAGCCCCTGATAATACGGATGTAAATATACAGGCATATAATGCACATTAACGCCAATGCCAGCATCCCTCAATGCTTTAAATTTTTTATCCCTATCAGCTACACGCACCACATAGAGATGGTACGCATGAAGAACATCTTTATCCTTGGACAAAGGTCGAACATTTGTATCTACAAAGGCAGCATCATAGCTCTGCGCTAGCGCGTTTCGCTTTACAATCCATTGAGGAAGCTTCTTCAATTGGCTAGAGCCAAGGGCGCATTGAAAGTCTGTAATGCGATAATTATAGCCAAGCTCCTGCATTTCATAATACCAACCACCCATTTTCTTGCGCTCAGCGGCGGTGGTGGTGATGCCATGGCCACGAAAATGGCGCATTTTTTCGGCATAGTCTGCATTATCGGTCACAACCATACCGCCTTCACCGGTGGTGATATGCTTCACAGGGTGAAAGCTAAATACCGTAATATCAGCCAGCGTACCCACTTTGCGCCCTTTGTATTCAGCGCCTATAGCATGACAAGCGTCTGCCACTAAGGCAAGGCCATGCTTATCTGCAATGGTGCGTAAAGCATCCCAGTCACAGGGCTGGCCCGCATAATCCACGGCAATGATGGCTTTTGTGCGAGGTGTAATGGCCGCCTCAACTGCCGCTAGGTCTATGAGCAAGGTATTTTCGTTGACATCTGCAAAAACTGGCGTCCCACCGCAATAGAGCACCGAATTAGAAGTGGCAACAAAGGTAATAGGAGGGACGATGACTTCATCCCCCTTGGAAATTCCAAGAGCGTGCATGGCCGCATGCAATGCCGCGGTGCCATTGCTCACAGCTACGCCATATTTTGCGCCAGTGAACGCGCACACATTGGCCTCAAAGCGCACTACTGCTGGCCCTGTAGTAAGATAGTCCGATTGCAAGACATCAATGACGGCTTGAATATCGTCTTTATCTATGCACTGGCGTCCGTAAGGGATAAAGCTATGATTCATTACTTTACGTCAAAACCTTGGTCTTTGAGTGTAGCTTGTAAATCACCAACACTCAGCCACTCATCATTGGCACCGGAATTATATTCAAAGCCTTCTGGAACTGAAGTTCCTTCTGGCCCTGTATAACAGAAAGTTTCTGGTTTAATGACGTAATACTGGCCAATATCAATGGTATGACGGCTGTCCTCGGAAGTAATCATAGTTTCGTGCAACTTTTCACCTGGGCGAATCCCCACTTCAACGGTAGGCATACCGGGAGCAATAGCTTCGGCAAGGTCAGTGATTTTCATGCTGGGAATTTTTGGCACAAAAACTTCACCACCACCGGAGAGCTTAAAAGCATTCAGTACCATATGGACGCTCTCTTCCAGCGTAATCCAAAAGCGTGTCATACGTGGATCGGTAATGGGTAAGGGTCCACCCTCTTCGCGCTTATTGATGAAAAAAGGAATGACAGAGCCACGCGAGCCCATAACATTGCCATAACGCACCACGGAATAGGTGGTATCGCAAGCCATGAAAGCATTGGCTGCCACAAAAAGCTTATCAGAGCAAAGTTTGGTCGCACCATAAAGATTCACAGGCGCCACAGCTTTATCTGTAGAGAGAGCCACAACCTTTTTTACGCCGCAATCAGCCGCAGCGTTCACTATATTTTCAGCACCTTGAATATTGGTACGAATACATTCGGTGGGATTATACTCCGCTGCGGGAACTTGCTTGAGCGCAGCAGCATGAATCACATAGTCCACACCTTTAAACGCACGATAGAGACGCTCCTTATCGCGTACATCCCCAATAAAATAACGCAAGCAGGGATATTTTTCTGGGGAAAACACCTGTTGCATTTCAAATTGCTTAAGCTCGTCTCGTGAAAAAATAATCAACTTTTCTGGCTGATAGTTACGTAAAATTATTTCAACGCACTTTTTGCCAAAAGAGCCAGTGCCGCCGGTTATGAGAAGGATTTTGCTTGTAAACATTTTTCACCTTTAAAAAATACAATTCTTACATTCAAGTTGAAAGTGCAACTCTTTCTGCCTCATCCACAAATGCCTGATATGGTGTTCTGTAGTCAAGACATTTCCTTGGCCTGTGGGAGTATTGCCCACTTCGCACAAGGCGTGCTGCCATGCCAAACGCTCAGAGCAAGTGTCTGAGGCCAATTCCTTTGGGCGCATAAAGGGAACCTCTGCCCCCCAATCTTTTGCTACAGCGGCTATTTCGGCGTCATCCGTTGAAACAATAATACGCTGCACTTGAGGTATTTGTTTCGCAATTTCAATAGAATACGCAATGAGCGGTTTACCGGCTAATGGACGAATGTTCTTTCGAGGTAAGCCTTTAGAGCCACCTCTGGCAAAAATAAAAGCATACACTACAGGGTGTTCCATATCCATTCCTTCAATGTTATAGCTCTTTCAATGGCGTCAATATAAGAAACAACTTCAATGCCTTCGTTAAAAGTACAACAATTTTGTGCGGCATTGAAAAGTACATCTTTCATTTGCGCTTCGTATGTTGTATTTCTTTGCACGGTAAAAGCTTCACGCTCTGTGTTCCACGTCAAGGTATTTTGTATTAAGTCAAAATAAATGCTTCCATTTTCCAGCACTGCAACAATTTCACGTCGTGCCGGTGTTTGTAAATAATCTACATGAATAGACACTTGAGGGCAATTTTCATGTTCCGCCACAAGAGTAACACAATCTTCACTATCAATAGATAACGACGACAGCTTGCCGCCTAGTGCTGCAACTCTTTTCCATTTGCCAGCTAACAAACATGCCAAATCAAGTTCATGTGAAAGATCGCGTAAAGCCCCTCCGCCAAGAGCCTTTTGAGCAGAGTAACTTTGTACATAATTTTGCTGTGGCCTCCATGAAGGTAAATACTGACCCACATGAAGCTGTAGAGCTAAGATTTTTTCATGAGCCAAAATAGTACGCATTTTTTGTATGGCAGGATGAAATCGTAAATTATATGCAACATATATATTTTGAGTATTCACATTACTCCAAAGCTTCTCACACTCTTTCAAGCTTGAGAGTAAAGGTTTTTCAACAAGTATTGTATTAATAGGTAGTTGGGAAAGTTCTAATAAGTGCGAACAATGTACGGCTGTAGGAGTAGCCACAATGGCACAATCATATGGTACATGCATAGGCACACTATGAACATCAGAAAAAACAAGATAGGGAAGTTGTTTTTGACTGCTTATACAATAAATATCTGCACCTAAAGCAGATACTATTTGCAAGTGCCTTAAGCCTATGGAACCACACCCATATATTAAAACTTTTTTCATATCAATTCTATGCCTTATATAAAAATATCTAGATAGTCCATTGCCACATTCTACATGAACGTGAGCTGGCTCTTTGCCTTCATTGCTAAAGAAGAAAAAGCGGCATTGCCCAATAATAAGCAAAGTTGGCATATGCGTCACTCCTCACAGAAAAATAACCCCTTTTATAAAGCTAGTCTAGTATAAAAATAATCCTTTTATACATGGGGACAATATTTTTTCGGTATTATTCCTGTCGTTAAATTTTTTTTACTTTTTTTGTACAAAAAACTTGACTTCGCCGTGAGACTTGATTATATATGAATCAACAGCTTTGAATTCTCCAAGTGTTTTTGGAGAAAATCAAGAAAAATTCTAAAAATGCTTGTTTGTGCGTATAGAAGAAGTGACGTAAAAGCAGTCGCTTAGCACAAGAGGTATTGGCGGTAAAAAAAATTTCACTCCTTCGGTAAAAAAAGCTTGACTTAAGTAAGCGTGAGGGAGTACAAATTTAATGAAGTTGTTTAACAGGCTGAAGTGCGTTAAATCGTATTCTATTTATAATATTTAAAAAAAGGAAGAAAAGGATGAAAAAGATTTGTACTCTTCTACTTACCGCCGGTATGCTCATGGGCGTTGCCACCGGTGCGTCTGCCATAGACTTTAAAGCTAAAGGTCAATGGAATGTAGGTTTTGGTGCTGTAGATACCAACTGGAATGATGATCCCAAAAAAGGTGGTAATGATACTTTCCAAGCCGGTCAACGTGTGCGCTTACAAATTGATGCCGTAGCTTCTGAAGCTCTTTCCGGTACCGTTTACTTTGAAATCGGTGACACCAGCTGGGGACAAGCCGGCGGTGGTCAACTTGGTACTGACGGCAGAATTATCGAATTGAAGCACGCCTATATTGATTGGTTTGTGCCCGACACCATGCTTTCTTTCCGCATGGGCTTGCAGGGCGTAGCTCTTCCCAGTGCTGCCGGTGGCACTTCCATTCTTGATAGCGACGCAGCTGCTGTGCTTGCCAATTACAAATTCAATGACATGGTAAGCCTTACCTTCGGTTGGATTCGTCTGTACAATGACAATCATGGTCAAGGTGATACTTTTCATGGCTACACTAACGGTTGGGAGCCAGTTTCCCCTAACTACCAAATGGGTTATGGTGCCTACCTTGACAACATAGATGCATTCTTAGTGTCTCTACCAGTACAAGGTGAAAATTGGTCTATTAACCCTTGGTTCTTAGTGGGTTGGTATGGTCAAAATTCATTTAAAGACCCATCATGGAATACTACAACGCTTGATTATGACTATGGTCTTGGTGCTTCAACACTTGGCTTAGGCGCAAGAATGCTTCCAGCCTACATTGGTGCTGCTAATGCTGCAGTTCTTTCTGATATGGGGCCTGGTGGAGACTGGAATGAAACCGAAGACGAATATGTCTCTTTCTGGTTTGCTGGCATTCCACTTACCTTCCAGCATGAAGGTTGGAACTTCGAACTTGATTTCAACTATGGTTCTGTAGCTTATAGTGGTATGTATGACGCTGGAATTATGCCAAACACTGCTGGATGGACTGGCAGCAGAACGTACGTTACACCGAATGGTGTAGTTTTAGATGCAGACCGAGCAGAAATGACCCGTTCAGGTTGGTTGCTCAAGGGCTTAATCGAGTACAAGATGGATTGGGGTACTCCAGGCCTCTTCGCTTGGTACGGATCCGGTGACAACGACGACGTTTCCGACGGTTCCGAAATGATGCCCACCATAGATCCTTCCGGTAACTTCACTTCATTCTTGGGCGACGGTGAATTTGGCTGGCAAGCCAACGGCCTTGGCTATGACCACATGCTCACCTACTCCGGCACTTGGGGTATTGGCTTACAATTGAAAAACTTCTCCTTTGTGGAAAACCTTTCCCACATCTTGCGTGTAGCTTATTGGGGTGGTACCAACGATCCTGATATGGTTCGCTATGTGACATCTCCATATGGCAATCAGGGCGGACAAGGTTTCTACCTTGTGGAAGGCGACTACTTGGTGGAAGTAAACTTTGATACCAAGTATCAAATTTATGAAAACCTCGCCATGCATGTACAACTTGGTTATGTTTTCAACGGTATTGACGAAGACCATTGGAACAACCATCGCATTGGTAACAGAATTAACGCTGAAGACGGCTACAAAGCTACTTTGTCTTTCTCCTATAGCTTCTAATAGCTGTTTAGCTTAATAAATATGAGCCCTTGAGTTTAACACTTGAGGGCTTTTTTTGTGGGGTAGGTGGGGAGTAAATTGCTGTGGGATGGGGCGAATTATGGCTTGACAAAGCAGAGAAAAGGGCTATATATGGTTTTAGGGACGGTGTTCCAGCACCGCCCCATGGGCAAGTCCCACGATGTAATTAGTGGTTACATCAGACAGTTTTACCCCTGCCGTAAACCTATTATGCGGCAGGGAACTCTTTTACTTGCCACCACGGCGAGTAATGAGCACAAGAATAATGCCAGCAATAATATTTACTAAAATATTAATGAATACATTATACCAGAATTGCTCCATAAGCACACCTCCAAGATTGAACTCTCGTAAGAATGCCCATATTTTTTGTATAACAAATGAAAGAGATTTACAAGTGCGTTTCATTCACTTGACAAGGGGCTTATGAGGATATAGTTTATATATACAGGTTGGACAGGAAGTGCTAGAACACCCCCCTGCCCTTGGGCAATCCCCCTGTAATAAAGATTTATATTACAAGTTTCAAGCCCGGTATGGAGACTCAATCCTGCCGGGCTTGAAACTTGTGGTTACTTGTTCTTAAACAAATTTGCCACAAAAGCCATAATAAGTCCTGCTATAACCATAGCAAGAATATCTAGCAGAAATTTATCAATAGGGGAAACCTCCTTGCTTGAACTCGGAGGATTGCCCAATATTCTTATATAACAGAAGGAAGTGATTTACAAGCGTGGATTTATGGCTTGACAAAGCAGGGAAAAGGGCTATATATGGTTTTAGGGACTGTGTCCTACCACCGTCCCATGGGCAATTCCCACGATGTAATTACAGGTTACATCAGAAAGTTTTATCCCTGCCACAACCCTATATCGTGGCAGGGAACTCTATTATCTGCCACGATGGCGGATAATGAGCGCAAGAATAATGCTAGCAATTATATTTGCAATAACATTTGCCAGTACATTAAACCAGAATTGCTCCATAAGCACACCTCCAAGATTGAACTCTCGTAAGAATGCCCATGGTTTTTGTATAACAAATGAATGTGGGTTGCAAGTGTGGATTTATGGCTTGACAAGTGGCTTATGCGGATATATTTTATAGTTACAGGTTGGGCAGGAAGTGCACTTAACACCCCCTGCCCTTGGGCAATCCCCCTGTAGTAATATTATTTTATACTAACAAGTTTCAAGCCCGGTATGGAGACTCAATCCTGCCGGGCTTGAAACTTGTGACTATTTGTTAATCCACTTAAGTATCATGCCACTTAAAACACCTGCTATTGTCATGGCAAGGACGTCGAGCAGAAAGTTATCCATAGGACACCTCCTTATCGAAACTCGGAGGATTGATCACGATTTTTATATAGCAAAAGAATGTGGTTTCACGGCATTCTAATTTGCGATATTTTTTGTGGGGGGAACTTTTGCTTGCGCCAAAAAGTTCCCCCCACACCCCCCTCAAAACGCGCTTATTGCTTTTTTCTGCGAAAAAAGCTTCATGGGG
>CAYJHK010000078.1:0-8791 GCA_964369515.1 uncultured Desulfovibrionaceae bacterium | reverse complement strand
CTCATTTTACGTGGCGCAAAATTTTCACTATCGTTCAAATTTTGTTAGTCGTCACTGAAAAGCTGATTTCTAGTGTCATAAAAATGCCGGAAAAGTGCATTCCATGCCCTTGTTTTCGGCATTTTTATTTGTATATTTTAACTAAAAAAATGTTTAATTTTAGATTGTTAATATGTTTTTCAGTGTCGACTATTCTAGAAATGGATTTTTTGCCGCAGGCCGTGCTTTTGATAATCTGCGTTAGCAGATTTTCAAAAGGTACGGATTGCTGGTTTTTGTGCGATTTTGAGGGGCTTGTAAGATTTTTTCTGCTCGCAAGGCAAAAAACATTTTGTAAACTTGAACGTACTCAAGTACGTGAGTTTGCAAAATGTTTTTTAACGCCGCGAGCAGGAAAAAGATGAAGACACCAAAAGCGCACAAAAGTAAAAAGTTAGCATCAGTTGCTGCTAATAATTACTATTAACACATTCAGAATCACGTGCTGGGGAGGAAGGAAAACCCTTTTTGTCGCTAGCAAAAGGATTTTCCTTCCCCCCTAAAAAGTAGCTGACTAAAGACAACAGCCACGTAAGATTTATAGAGATATTCTTATCAAAAAAAATGGCGTATATATTTACATATGTACGCCATTATATTCAAACAATATTTATGCTTTATTATTCATAAGGGTTATGCTCAATATGATCGGGTATGATGACCATCTTCATCAAGAGCGGCTTCAAGAAAGACCATGTAAAGCTTGGGTTTTTATGATCTTCAAACTCTTCAACCATGTCACGCACGGCATCCCAGCAGTTATGGCAAGGGCAAATCACAAGCTCAGCACCGGTGGCTTTGATTTGTGCCAATTTTGGCTTCAAAGCGACGTTACGCTGTTTACGATATAAGCCAACACCGTTAAAGCCGCCGCCGCCGCCGCAGCAGTAGTTATGGTCGCCTGGCTCGCTCATTTCGCGGAAAGTACCGGGCATGGTGATATAGCTAATAATTTCGCGAGTATACTTAGCCAAGCCATGGTTACGCACATAGTTACAAGAATCTTGTAATGTACAGGGCACATTTACACGCTTATCGGGGTCAATTTTCAATTTTCCATTGCGCAAAGCATGGGCTACCCATTCCACATAGTGCATAAATTGCGTGGGTTGAGTACCGTCGGCACGCCCTGCCCAGTAAGGACCTTCAATAACCGTAGCACGGTGAGCATGGCCGCATTCGGTGCCCACAACAATTTTGGGACGGAGACGCTCAACGGCAGAATAAACACGATTGACGTTCTGCGTGCAACCTTCCCAGTCGCCGGCAAAAAGGGTCAACGAGGTATTTTCCCAGCCTTCACTTGGCACGGTCCAATTTTCACCGGCAATGTGGAACAAAATAGCGGCTTCGGAAATATCTTCAGGATAATGCTTTACTTCACGGGCATTTAGGATGTACATGACGTCGGCATCTTCCTTATCCACAGGAATGGCAACGCCCGGCCACTCGTCTTGAGCCTCATCCATCATCCATTCGCACGTTTCAAGCCAATCTTCTTGAGTTACGTCCATTTGCGCACCATATACACGGTGCATACCCGAGCCGATTTTAAGCTCCCAGGGTACAAAGCCGTGTGAGAACAATATCCCACGCAAATAACTGAACATAACACCCGTATCAATGCCATGCGGACAATATACGGCGCAGCGGTTGCAGCACGTACATTTACTCCACGCCGTCTCCATGCATTGAATCATGAAGGCAGCATCCACTTTTTCGGGATTTTCAAGCATTTTTCCCAGCGTATTGCGAATTTTAAGCGAAGGAATTTGCGAAGGATCCTTGTCGTTTGCCGTATATAAAAAACAGCTTTCGGCACACATGCCGCAAGATGCGCAAATCTCAAGCCACGTTCTGGTACGAGATTTGCAAGTTTTATTCAATTGTTCTTTGAGTTTTGCGGTGTCCACAGGCAATGATTTCATTTCTTCATAATATGTGGCACCCCCCTTGTCGCTGAGAACATGCATGATGTCCTCTTTGCTGGTCAAGGGAGCCGAACTACAAAATGGTTTATTAGACATATTTGACTCCTTTTCGGTTTACCAAGGGAATACGGGGCCACGGGTAGCTCCGCCTCTTTTAATAGCAAAGTCCATGCCCACTTGTGCACGAGACATGAAAAATAACACAATGTGACTCAATTTGGTGAAAGGTGCCACAACAAGGAATATTTCACCGGAAATAATGTGAATAATTGTCCAAGTTTCGCTGGGAGATAGGCGTGCTATAAGTCCGGATGCAAACGGTACAATGGTTAAAGCAAGCACCATCCACTCTTTAAAACCCGTTAAAGCACGAGCTTCGGGAACAATAATGCGGCGCAGTAATAAAATGGCCAGACCAGCCAAGGCAGCATATGTTAAAATGTCTGCAAAACCCATGGGAAAGCTTGGAAGGCTTATGCCCGTCAGATTTTCCAGCAACACCGTGTGTCCCACAAGAAAGAAAGGAAGCGTGATGGCACCAATATGTAAAAGGAAAAATCCTACAGCCATAAGGGGTTGCTTGCGCCAGCCATGTGTTGCACCGGGAACGAGCCACGCAAATATGGAAGCCAAAGCACCGGGAAGGCCACGCCCCATCTGCTTACTATATGCCACACGTTCAAGTCGCCAATCAAGACCTTTAATATAAAGTACAATTCGTGCCAACATGCCCACCACAAACACGAGCAAAGATATGGCAAAGATTGGACCGGAGAGAATTTCAATCATAATATTAGCCTCCCAAATGGCTTATTTTTTTTCTTTTGCTGCTTCTTTTGCGGCATAGGCATCATCGTGACAGCTACGACAAGAAGCAAGGACCGGACCCTTCTTCGCTTTCACATGGCAGCTCACACACTCTTTATGCACATATGCCACGACCTTATCGGCATCCATGCCTTCACTATTGAGGAAGTATGGATCACCTTCTTCTTTGTGACACTTAAGACAGCTATCGTCGTCGCCAAGTGCTTCGACATGCTTGTCATGCTTAAAAAACACAGCAGGCATTTTGTCTGCCTTCAAAGTTTCAAGCTCAAAAGGAATGCGAGCATCCTCTTTTTCTTCACCTATGGCATCATCTACCAATACTGCAGGCACAATGGCAACACCTAAAAGCATTACCATAAAAAACCCGAGTGTTAAAACCCTAGCCTGTTTTTTCATGCGTACCCCTTTACTTCTTTTAAAGAAGTTTTTCAAAACGTTGTGTTAAATTCACGTCATGTCCGAAGTACATTCATACCATTGTAGTCAAAAATACTGTACCCGTACATGCAAACCATAATAAACCAGCAATCTCATGCATTGGCATTGCCTATAGCAGAATTTAAAAAGAAACGCACTCTTTTTTTTGCACCCAAGATTTCTCGCCATCCGCACTTTTTACGCAGTCAAGACACGCCCTTAGTAGCAATTAACTATTTGTTTTATAAGCATTTCAAACTATTTACATTCCCATGTGTTTTTTTTGTGGATTGTTACAGATATAATGATTATAATGAATTTGTCCATGGTTGTAATTGTGTTTTTTTGCACAAATCATCATAAAAGAAAGAGCATACTTCATTCATAAATGAATTTTAAATATTATTTATGTGATTTGAGTTAAGCATATCTTCATAAAAATCCGAATAAATAGACTACCTCTAATTAGTTGATATATTAGAACAAGGGTGATATTTATTTATCAATGAAGTATGCTCTTTCGCTTAAGAAGATATGCCGACAATTTGCAACGCTGTCAAATTCACTTGCGTAAAGTCTTTGAAACGTCAGCTTTCATTCGATGCAAAGAATATTTTCAGCACAAGCAAACATTTTTCCCTCAATGCAAAAAAATGACTGGGGTCAAAAGCAGAAAAGGATTTTTTTGGAGGAATGAAATATGCCAACTGAAGAGACAACACAAATATCGGGGCAAAAAACGTCTGGGCAAAAGTTATCTGCACAGGAAATATCCGAACAAGAAGTTTATGAACAGGAGGTTTCCGCAACAGAAGATGACAATTTTTTTGAGTCAACAGTCGATGGCGAAGTCGATAAAAATTCCTTAAGCTGCCAAGCCTCGCCCTTTGTATACGAAAGCGAGAGTATGTGCACCCTTAGAGAAATCGAAGAGTTGTCTTGCCCAAAACTTTTCTTTAACCGTGATATTAATTGGCTTTCTTTTAATGCCAAGGTATTGTATGAAGCCCTTGAGCCAAAAGTTCCCCTGCTGGAGCAGTTAAAGTTTTTAAGTATTTTCTATAATAATCTTGATGAATTCTTTATGGTTCGGGTTGCAAACCTTATACGCCAGTATCTTGGCAATGCACCAAACACGGCACCGGATAAAATCCCACCCGGAAGGCAACTTGCCGAAATACGACGCCAAACCTTACGACTGACCGCCATAGCACACGCACATTGGCAAAAAAAGCTTTCACTCCAGCTCAAGGAGCGTGGCGTGCGCATAATACGCCACTCAAATCTCTCGAAGAAGCAACAGAAATTCTTGTATGAATTTTTCATGGATGAGATATATCCCATTTTGACCCCTCAGGCCATTGACCCAAGCCATCCCCTACCCATCATCACCAATTTGAGCCGCAATTTCATTGTTCAGCTGCGAGACCGCAACAATATCACACGCTATGCACGTATTAAAGTCCCCAATAATGTCCCGCGCTTTTTATTTACGCCACGCACAAAGGATGCCAAAACCTATGCTGCTCTAGGTTTTTCTGCCAACGCACGAGACCACGATATTACCTTCAGCGATGACCTCATAAAAGCGCATATTTCCACGCTTTTCCCCGGGCACGAAATCATTGCCATCGGCTCATTTCGCATCACTCGCAATACAGACATAGAAATAGAAGAGGATGAAGCCAACGACTTGCTTGAAGCCATCAGACATCTTGTGGACCAACGCCGTTTTGGAGACGTGGTACGCCTTGAAGTGTCGGAAGACACGCCCACAGATTTACGGCGTTTTCTGGTGGAGCATTTGGAAATACTCCCCTTTCAAGTTTACCGCATAAAGGGTCCCATGGCCTTCTCGGAAATGATGGACTTGTGCGGACTTGACAGGCCGGGCTTAAAGTATGAACCGCTGATTCCTTATTTACCGCCCACTTTTCGTGAGGACGCCGAGTCTCAAATATTTGAAAACATAGCTGAAAAAGACATACTACTCTATCACCCTTATGACAGTTTTTTGCCTGTCCAAGAATTTATCCATCGTGCAAGCATAGATCCCGGCGTTATTGCAATAAAACAAACGCTTTACCGAGCAGGAAGTTCTTCGCCCATTGTGGATTCGCTTATTGAGGCAAGGCGCAGAGGTAAGCAAGTGACGGCGGTGGTGGAACTAAAGGCACGTTTTGACGAAGCCCGAAATATCACTTGGGCCGAAGAAATGGAAAAAGCCGGAGTGCATGTGGTCTATGGTATGCCCGGCATGAAAATTCACGCCAAACTTTGCCTTGTGGTACGACGTGAAGCTGAAGGAATGCGACGTTATGCCCACATCGGAACCGGCAATTATAATCCATTTACCGCAAAAATCTATACAGACTTGGCACTTTTTACGGCTCACCCCGAAATTTGTGCCGATGTGAGCGATTTATTTAACACCATTACGGGCTATGCGGAAAAAGATAATTATCGTCAGCTGCTCGTTTCGCCCGTTTCGCTACGCAAGGGTTTATTGAGCGCCATTGAAGCTGAACGGCAAAGACACCTTAAGCATGGCGGCGGTAAAATATTCATAAAATGCAACCAATTATCAGATAAAGAATGTATTCAGGCCTTGTATTCCGCCTCCATGAGCGGCGTTAAAATTCGCCTGCAAGTGCGTGGCGTGTGTTGCCTGCGCCCTGATGTTCCCGATGTGAGTGAAAATATTGAAGTCACTTCGCTGGTGGGACGTTTCTTGGAACATCCGAGAATATTTTACTTTCATAACGGCGGCAATGCCAAGCTCTACATGGGAAGTGCGGATCTTATGCCACGCAATCTTGACGGACGCATTGAAACGCTTGTACCCATTTTAGATCCGGACTTACGCAAAAAATTATACGATGAAATGCTCTTAATGCACTTAAATGATACAGCTAAAGCATATGTCTTACAAAAAGACGGAGCCTATGAACGCATAAAACTTGGGCGAGGAAAAACACCCTTCAATGCTCAAATGCAAATGCTTGAATTGCGAAAAGGCTAATAAATGAAAGATATAGCTAAAATCGAGCTCCATTCAGAAGTTTTGGCTGAATCCTTGCGCCACGGAGCGCATGTGGCGCATCTGGCAATGGAGCTGTTTGACGGACTCTATCCCCTGCATAAACTTTCTAAAAAATGGCGAAATATATTGGACTTAGGCGCACAGCTCCACGATATCGGCTGGATTTTTGGTAAAAAAGCCCATCACAAGTATTCGGCGTCCATGATTATTGATGGAGACATAAAAAAAGCTCGTGCTGTCCCCCAAAAAATACGTCATCTTGTGGCCTTGGTGGCACGCTATCACAGGCGAGCCAATCCTAGCTTGGAGCATGAAGAATTTGCGCAGCTAAAAGCCGAAGAACAAAAAGCAATACAAATACTTGCAAGCATCATTCGCCTTGCGGATGCCTTGGACTTTAGCCATAGCAAAAGTGTTGGGAGCTTGCAGGTAAGCATACACGAACACGAAGTTCAATTAAGCTTGTTCCCCAGTAATAACAGTGATATACTGGTAGAAATAAGCAGAATTCAAAGAAAAAAAGAGCTTTTTGTACATATTTTCTTACTGGACGTTGTAGGTCATTCATGCTAGCTTTACCCATGAAGCTTTGCATTTTTAAACCAAGATTTGACATGAAATCAGGTGCAAGGTTTGGCGCAAAGTTAAATTTTCATTTATAGGTGGGCATTCATGAAAGAAGACAATTCTGACAGTGAGTTACTGGATTTAGATGATTTTCTGAAAAGTCTGGATGATGAAGAGGTTGCACCTACGTCAAACAGCGACAAACCTCAAACATCCAAAACCATTGGAATTATTGACCTTGGAAGTAATTCCGCACGTTTACTGCTGGTGAAAGTTTTTGGCAATGGTGCTTATACCATTGTAAATAGGGTCAAGCACATGGTACGTCTTGGCGAACATGCTTTTGAAACCAACACCTTACAAGAATCAGCCATGGAGAGGACACTCTTTGTTTTACGCTCATTCAAGGAAATGTGCGAGCAGTATGAAGTGTCTGAAATATATCCCATGGCAACCGCTGCGGTACGTGATGCTCGCAATGCCGAATATTTTTTGCGTCAAGTGCGCACAAGAGCCGGCATAGATTTGCAAGTCATTTCCGGTCAGGAAGAAGCACGGCTTATCTGGCTTGGCGTTTCAAGCTCCCTACCCTCAAGCCTTGCCATGCGCACCTACATTGACATAGGTGGCGGCAGCACGGAAGTTGCTGTTGCCAATGCTCATGGATATCAATGCCTTGACTCGCTTAAGGTTGGTTGCGTGCGCCTTACCAATATCTTCTTGCACGACTATCCCGATGCGGTGCCTGAGCACGTTTTTTCGAGTATTTGTTCCTTTGTGCGCAATAAGATAAGCCATACTACGGGACGAGTGCGCCACTTTTCCCCCGCAGAACTTGTCGGCAGCTCCGGTACAGCCATCGCCTTACAAGCTGTGGGGCATCGTTTAGAATTTGGCACACAGCCAAGCTCTGACCAAAATACACTTTCTATTGAGGCTTTACGCAACACCTGTCGTCATTTATGCAAGCTGAATGCCGATGAGCGCCGTGCATTGCCGGGAATTAATGCCAAGCGTGCCGACGTACTGGTGGCCGGCGCTGCCATCTTGCTTACCATTATGGAAGATTTTTCGTTTTCACGCCTGAGTGTTTCTTCTCGTAATCTGCAAGACGGCATACTCATGGATTATTTACAACGTATGCGCCATGAAAATGAACGAGAAAAACTCAGTAAGCTGAATATTGTCGAACATTCCGTTGCGGAACGCTCCGTACGGGAACAAAGCATTTTCCAACTGGCACAGCGATGTCGTTACCAAGAGCAACACTCCAAGCATATGGCAAAATTAACCCTTGAGCTTCACGATTCCGCAGTGGATATGGGCATTATCGCCCTTGACCACCAAGCAAGAGAGTTGCTCTATTATGCCGCCCTACTCCATGACATTGGCATATTTATTGCCTACTCAAAACATCCGGCGCACGGTGCATATATTATCAAAAAATCTCAAATACTTGGCTTTACCGATGAAGAAATTGACTTTCTGGCAACGCTGGTACAAATGCACAGCTTAAAGCCCACTAAAAAAAGCTTCAGCCTCATCCCAAAGACGCATAATTTACGCTGTTATTTACAATACTTCCCGCTATTTTTATCCTTGGCGGAAAATATGGATCGCTTGCACTGCCAAAACGTATGCGAGACCCATTTTATGCGCAAAGAAGGCAAATTAGTTCTGTATATACGTACGAAAAACCTCAGCCCTGTGGAAACTGAAGCCGTTAGCTCCATGGATTTGCTTATGCACATGGCGCTTGGTGAAGAAGTGGACGTTGCGTACTCTTCGCACTGTCCATGCTTTTAGCAGGGGAGCAAGCCAAAGGCAAGCCGGAATTCACTTCCGGCGCAGGCGACGCTTGCGATAGCTTGTGTTGCACAGGACGTGCAACCAAGCATTATCCGGGCTGTTGAAAAAGGGTAAACTACTGCGTCAAAATTTCAAACGCAGACTGCTTATGTAT
>CAYJHK010000077.1:0-8822 GCA_964369515.1 uncultured Desulfovibrionaceae bacterium | reverse complement strand
GCAAAAGTTCCCCTTCCCCCCTCAAAAAAATAATTAATCAGTGTTTCCTTAAATATGTGAAAACCTCTGCACATTAACTGTGTAGAGGTTTTCATTTTTAAGGAAACACTGATTAATGCTATTTTAAGGCATCTGCGCAATTCTTAAAATTGACAAAATACATGGATTACTTCGCTGCGCTTGCAATGACTTTCGTTATAAAATCAAGTCATTGCGAGGAGCGAAGCGACGCGGCAATCCATTCCGTTTTGAATTGTGCAGACATCTTATTTTACACTATTAAGCAAACCACCGACACGGATGATTTGCAATTCATCTTCACTTAAATCGTTGGTTACAGCAATGTCTTTATCGCCCACACGTATGCTAAACGCTTGTCCGGCCACAATTTTCTGCGTGTCAATGTGCACAGGCATATCAAGGGTGATGCTGTCGTAATCGCTTGGATTTACAAATAATAATGGCAAAATCCCTGCATTGACCAAGTTGGCACGGTGAATGCGTGCCAAGGAACAGCTCAGAATGCAGCAAATTCCAAGATGACGAGGACAAAGAGCTGCATGTTCACGGCTGGAGCCTTGACCGTAATTTTCCCTAGCCACAATGACTCCATTTTTTGTGGAGCGAGCACGAGCTGGAAACTCGGCATCTATGCTGGCAAGTACGTGCTTCGACATTTCAGGAATATTGGAGCGCAACTGCAATATTTCTGCCGTACCGGGGGTAATATGGTCGGTGGTGATGTTATCGGGAAGGACAATGACCACGTTTCCTTCAAGTTCGGAAGGGAGGGGTGCAAAAGTGTCGAGCGGAATAATGTTGGGGCCATACAAAACTTCCACGTCATTATCGGCAGGGGCAGGTTGTATGAACAGATGATTGATATTTGGTACACTATTAGGATAGTCCACACGTTTTGGTGCCGTTCCCCACGTTGCAGGATCGGTAAATTCACCGTTCAAAGCCACTTGGGCAGCAGTGAGCGGACTTGTCAAATAGCATTGCGCATCCTTTGTACCGCTACGTCCTTCAAAATTACGATTGAAAGTACGCACAGTGACTCCCGTCGATGACGGTGCGCCGCCTGCTCCAATGCACGGCCCGCAGGCGCATTCAAGCAAACGAACTCCGGCTAGGAGCAAATCGCACAAAGAACTTTCAGCGGAAAGCAAACTGAGCACTTGCTTGGAGCCGGGAGCCAGCAAGGTGGCTGTGGAGGGGTGGATGTTCTTACCACGCAAAACTTGAGCCACTTGTTGTAAATCCGCATAGGAAGAATTGGTGCAGGAGCCAATGGCAACTTGGCTGACTTTTGTACCGGCAAGCTCAGCTACACGCACAACCCGATCCGGCATGGAGGGGGTTGCGGCTAGCGGTTCGATTTTGCTTAAATCCACACGTAATTCCACATCATAGTCTGCGTTTGCATCCGCCTCCAAAGCTATCCAATCCGCTTCACGCCCCTGCGTTTTGAGAAAATCTTTTGTTACATTGTCGCTTGGGAAGATGGACGTCGTTGCGCCAAGCTCTGCGCCCATATTGGTTATGGTGGCACGCTCCGGTACGCTTAATCCGGCAATACCGGGGCCTGCATATTCAAGGACATAGCCAACGCCGCCCTTTACTGTAAGTTGTTGTAAAATATGTAAAATAACATCCTTCGCCGTGGCCCAGCCCGTAAGCTCTCCCTCAAGCCACACTCGCATGACCTTGGGCATGGGCAAGGTATAGGGCTTTCCTGCCATGGCAAGCGCCACAGAAAGTCCGCCGGCACCCATGGCCAGCGCACCTATGCCGCCGGCAGTGGGAGTGTGACTGTCGGCACCTATGAGCGTTACGCCGGGCTTGGCAAAATTTTCCAAATGCAGCTGATGGCATACTCCGGTACCTGCCGGAGAAAAAAGTGCGCCGAATTTACTTGCCGCCGTGCGTAAGAAGCGATGGTCGTCGGCATTGCGGAAGTTTGCCTGAATGGTATTATGGTCCACATAACTGAGCGAGATATCCGTGCGCACTCGTTCAACGCCAAGGGCTTCAAATTGCAACCACGCCATGGTTCCTGTGGCATCTTGAGTTAAGGTTTGGTCAATGCGTATACCGATTTCTTGTCCGGCAATCATGCTGCCGTGTAAAAGATGCGCCGCCAAAATTTTGTGTGTTAATGTCTGTTGCATGTTATTCCTTATGTTGTTTTTATTTGTTTTCCGCAAGTTTTTGGGATGGAAAATCCTTACTGAAACTTGAAAACAAAAGTCCTATGGGGTATCCCTAAGCATATTCTCATAAAAATTTGATAAATAGAATATTTTAATTAGTTGATATGTTAGGAAAAAGATGATATTAATCAATGGAGTATGCTTTTTTACTTACAAGAGGGGCTACTTGTGCAAAAGTTTCCATTAGTAAATGAATTTTAGATAAAGCAATGCCTACAGACTAACCGTCCAGATCTGCATCGTCTTTATGTTGCTTAACTTATTTATTTTATAGATGTTTATCATATACATCCCTTTTGAGCCATTGGCGCAGCTTTTGATAGAAGATGGTGGGATGGATGGGTTTTGCTATAAAGTCATTCATTCCGCAGGTAATGCAGACTTCCTTGGTCGTTTCATTACTGTGTGTGGACATGCCAATAATGGGTATGCTTTCAAAGCGATTTTGCTTGCGAATAAGCTGTGCTGCGCTTACTCCGTCCATAACAGGCATGTGTATGTCCATAAGTATCAGGTCATAATGGTTATGTTCTAGCATTTTCAGTGCTTCTTGCCCGTGTTTGGCAATATCAAGGGTATATTCAGCTTCATGGAGTAAATGTCTAGCCAAATTTTGTTGCATGTCGTTGTCTTCTACGAGTAAAATATATGCTCTGCCGGGTGGCGTATCATCATTTTGAGGGGTTTCGACACTTTGCGCTTGATTTTCCGATGTGAAAACGGCTGTAAAGAAAAAGGTAGAGCCTTGATCTTTTACGCTTTGCACCCAAATGTCTCCATGCATCATCCTTACTAATGAACGGGAGATGGCAAGGCCAAGGCTTGAGCTTTTGCGTTCCGGTTGTAATGAGTTATCAGCTTGGGAAAATGCAGAAAAAATGTTGTTCAGCTCATCTTGTTCTAATCCAATGCCGGTGTCTTTTACCGAAAAAAGACATTGTATGCTGTTGTCCTCTAAGGTTTTGCATTCGGTGCGTACTTGCACAAAGCCACAAGATGTAAATTTAATGGCATTGTGAATGAGATTAAAAAGTACTTGTTTGAGGCGCAAAAAGTCGCCGAGTAGGATTGTGCTTTTGAATGCTTCGTGTTCTGCTTGTTCAAGGTTGAGGGTGATGTGTTTTTCTTCGCACAAGGGTGCATACATTGTCTCGATATCATTATATAATTCTTCGAGGGTGAATGCGGTGTTTTGCATATCCAGTTTGCCGGCTTCGATTTTCGCAAAATCTAAAATATCATCGATGGTTGAGAGAAGATTACTGGCAGAAAAGAGTGTTTTGCGCACATAATCTTCTTGAGCCGGTAAGAGCTTTGTCCCATTAAGTAGGCACAATAAGCCAAGGATACCGTGCATAGGGGTACGGATTTCATGGCTGATATCGGCTAAAAATTCACTCTTGGCAAGAGCACTTTTTTCGGCATTTTTCTTGGCAAGGCGTAAGTCCATTTCTGTTTCGTGTATTTCGTTTAGCATGGCTTTAAGTTCGCGTAAGTCTCGAATATAGACCGTAACGCCGACTTTTCCACGATACATCACACGTTTGATGCTGATTTCCGCAGGGATAAGTTCACCTGTGAAAGGATTTTTGCCCAAATACTCCTTAACAATATAATCGTTTTCATAGGCCATGTTCATGATTTTGCTCAAATATTCTATGGAATTTGAGCCATCCGGTTGAAATTCCGGAAATGTGCTTAGAAAATCACGAATATAATCTTCTTTGCTTTCAAAGCCAAAAAGACGCACGCTGCTAAGGTTGGCGTAGATGAGATTTTTATTTTCATCCCAAAAATGTACGCCAAGAGGTAGGGAGTCAAGCATAAGTTCATTGCGCAATTCGGCATCTCGCTCACGAATTTGATTTTCGAGTCGCTCGCTTAAATCACGAGTGAAAATGAACATAATATCTTGCCCTTGGTGTGTGGCACGCACCAGAGTTTTTTCGGTGGGAAAGAGTTTTCCGTCCGTTTTTCTGTGCAACCAATTAAACTGATGATAACCGTCACGCAGGGCTAGGGAAAAGTCTTCAAAAATTCTCTTTCCGCTGATGTCGCCGCTCGGCTGAAGCTCCGGAGTAAGCTTATAAAATGATTGTAAATAATCTTGTTTGTTTTCAAAACCAAACATCTTTAATGTGGCTTTGTTACAATAAATCAAACGGAAGTCTTTGTCCCAAATATTTGCACTTAAAGGAATGGAATCCATAATTATTTGGTTTAGCTCTTCCGCATCACTCAATCTTTGTTCAGCTCTCTTAAGCTCTCGCAATTCTGTGACATAGGCAACAACAATATTTTCGTCATTGAATTTGGAGCGCACAAGAACAATTTGCAAAGGAAGCTCATTCCCTTCACGGTCGTGATACATCCATTCAAATTTGTGATAGCCAACCTCAAAGGCATGGTTAAGTTTTTGCCAGATAACTTCATCAGAACGTTGCCCATTGGGTTGCAATTCAGGCGCCATGGTCAAAATACTGTTTAAATAATCTTTTTTATCCTTAAGGTTGAAAATGCGTTCTATTTCTTGATTGCAATTAAACATTTCCAGATCTGCATTCCATAAGGTGATGCCTATGGGAACGGTGTCAAAAATGGCTTTATTGTGGGCAATGGCGTTGTTGGTGGCTTTATGACTGGCTTTAAGTTCAGTTAAGTCGCTAATATAGTTGAGAACAACATTTTCTCCACGGTATTCGGTGCGGATAAGTGTCATGTGTGTCGGCATTGGTTCATTGTTGATGGTTGTAAGTGTCCATTCGGTTTCGGCATAGCCTTCACGGAAAACCTTGGCCAGCAACTCCTTATAGTATTCCCAAGAATTTCTGCCATCGGGTTGATACTCAGGCGAAAGTTCACGATAGGACTTTAAAAAGTCTTCACGGGATTCAAAGCCAAAAAAACGTGCGACAACGGAGTTACAGTCAATTATTTTGTTCTCTTTATTCCAGAAAATTGCCCCAAGCGGCATACTGTCCCACATGATTTGTATGCGCTCGTCGGCTTCTCTTGCGATTTCCTTGATGCTTTGTAGTTCACGAAGGTCATAGGTATAGCCAATAACCAAGGGGCTGGTGCCGGAAAATATACGTCGGAGCGTCACCATGCTTGGAAAGTTTCTACCTTCATTGTCTTGCCAAATCCACTCAACATAGGCGTAGCCATCACGAAAGGCCTGTTCAAGAACACGTTGTCCAAACTTAACAGACGGCGTGCCGCAAGGCTGCAATTCCGGAATAAAATTGGGAAGCACCTGCTTGTATTCTTCGAAGCTTTTTAAGCCGAACATATCTAAAAAGACAGTGTTGCAAGCTATAATTTGGTGTTCTTCATTCCAGAGACTAACACCCGTCGGTGAAACCTCAATAATTGGCAATGCATATTGGGTAATGACATTTGCGGTTGTATCTGTCTGTGGAGTTATATTTGCCACAGCATTTTGATTGATGAGCTTATCTTCAAGAGGAAGCTGACTCAAAACCATGCAGACAATAATATTTTCATGTGCATAATGGATGTGACTTAGATTGTATTTAAGCGAGAGATTTTTTCCGCTGGGAAGGGCGTGGGCTTGTGAAATATTTATACAACCATCGGAAAGCACGTTAGTGAATTGCGAGTAAAATAAAGTTTTTGTGTGATTGCCCGAGTCTGTTTCTTCGTTTGTGCTTTCTTGCAAAGGCAAAATGGACAACTCAAAGTCTTTTTGTAGCACTTCAAGGTT
The DNA here is from genome assembly GCA_964369515.1 of uncultured Desulfovibrionaceae bacterium. Taxonomy (GTDB): domain Bacteria; phylum Desulfobacterota; class Desulfovibrionia; order Desulfovibrionales; family Desulfovibrionaceae; genus CAYJAD01. The sequence goes on along the minus strand of CAYJHK010000077.1, from coordinate 2,879 downwards.
ATGTGCTGCAAAAAGCTCCAAAAAACTTTCCGAGGCATAAACTATGGCTCCATCTTCGGTAAAGCAACACGTCGGTCGTGTATGTGCGCATAAAAGTTGTTGCAAAAATGTTTGCAAAACTTCATTTTTTGATGGCGCTCCTTGCTGCATAGCTTTAACCCTCTCATTTATTATAGTTTTTCGCACAATAAGTGGAATATACAATACATTTGAGTTAATGCCAAGCCTTAATTGTTGTATATGAAAATATTTGAAAATATTTGAAATCTTCATATAAATTCAGCAATTTTTTTCAAAATTACTGTCTTCATTTGTATATTTCCGCATAAGTTATATAAAAAAAATTTAAACAAAGAAAAAAATTGAAAATTGTCATATGGTCTATAAATATCCATTGATTTCTTATTAATATTTTTCATAAAATTAATATAAAATTCTTAAAAAATAATTACAATACTATATACAAATTGATGATAATTAAGATAAATTTTGTAAAGATAGTTAATCCATCTTTTATCGATACGATATGCATAAAAACAGTAATGTAAAAAAAATAATATTTCTATTGACGAATAAAATCTATAATGCTAGTGAGGAATTAGCACGCTATTTCAATATATGTATTTATATTCATTAGTTAAATATATGTATAGATATAGTCAACAGTTTAATTTTTTTACACCGGAGGCGTTATGGGCATATCAAAAAAAATTTCACTTTTAATCGTTGTAACAACAGTGTTACTTATTGTATCAACAAGTTGCATCGCATGGTATTTTTTGGATAAACTTGGCAATAAAGACTCGGAAAAAATGTTAAAAATCGCACAAAGCGCCTTGCTTACAGAAGCAGAGAAGGATGTAAATGCGCATTTGGCTATGGCGAATATATTTGAAAATAATATGGAACTATTGAATGCACTTGCCAATAAAGATGATCAAACTGTAAAAAACATTGCAAAATTAATATTAGCAAATAATAAAAACTTGTGCTATGTTACCATTGCAAACACAGAAGGAATCATTGTGGCACGTGGGCATTCTGAACAAGCGAGTGATAAAATCCACGTCAGCCGAGCAAGTTTAAATATCCCCTTACAACAAAAAAGACATGTTGCGGGTTTTGAGCGAGGCCAACAACTTGCACTGACGCTTGGTGTAGGCTTACCCCTATATTACAATGGAGAACTGGTTGGAGCAGTTGCTTATGGTCAAGATTTAGGTAGTAACAATTTTGTGGAACGACTTAAAAAAGACATTGGCGTTGATGCCACCATATATGTTGAGGATGTGCGCATGAGCACTACCATATGGGATAATGGCAGACCGGTTGTGGGTACAAGGATAAGCGACCGAGATATATACGATGCCGTCACTCGACGCAACGAGCATGTGATTACAGAAAATGAAATTTCGGGTAGTCCGTATAAAACCATTTACTGGCCGTGGCAGGATATCAGCGGAGAAAACGGCGGTATGCTCTTTGTGGGATTTTCCAAGGAAGAGCTTGTGAAAAGCGAATATGAAACCATATTATCTTTTTTGGCTGTGGGCTCTCTTGTTGGTATTAGCATGATTGTTTTAGGTTTTTTCATTTCAAAGGCCATAGCAAAACCCCTTGTGGCTGCCACGAGTTATGCTGAATATGTGGCGGCAGGTGATTATGAAAAAGAGTTGAATTATGTGAGTAAGTGCGAAATTGGCAAGTTAGTTGTGGCTCTTAGGAATATGGTGGAAAGTATTTGTAAATCCATGGACAGTGCTGAAAGTAGCGCACAAGAAGCGAGAAAACAGACGGAACACGCTCAATTTTGTATGCAAGATGCTGAAAGTGCTAAGCTTGTGGCAGAGGATGGGCAAGTGCGACTTATGCAGGCTTCGGCGAAAATTGAAGAAGTTGTTGGGCAAATTCATCATTTCTCAAAGGACTTAAAGGAACAAATACAGATAGCTACGGGAAATGCCGAAGGACAGCTCAGTCAGGTTTCTTCATGTACTGTAGCTATGGAGCAGATGAATGTGGCTGTGCTTGAAATTGCCAAAAATTCTTCAATTGTTTCGCAAGGCTCGAAGGAAGCCAAGCTTAAGGCAGAGCAAGGTGCTATAATTACAGAAAAATCAAGTGATGCGCTCAGTATTGTACAGGGCGAAAATAATAATATGCAAAGTGCCATGGGCGAGCTTAGGCGTGAAGCGGAGAGCATTGGCACAGTTATAACGGTTATCAATGATATTGCTGATCAAACAAACTTGCTTGCACTTAATGCGGCCATTGAAGCGGCAAGGGCAGGGGAGGCCGGCAGAGGTTTTGCTGTTGTTGCCGATGAGGTGCGTAAATTGGCGGAAAAAACCACCCAAGCGACCCATGAAGTCAGTGTAGTAATTGAGAGTATTCAATCAAAAACACGTGAAAATGCAGCACTTGTGGATAATAGTACAAAGATATTACATGATACTTCGCAGCTTATGGATGAATCGGGTGTGGCTTTGCAAATGATTGTGAATGAAGCTACCAGCACAGCCGAGCAGATTAGCGAAATTGCCACGGCCGCTGAGGAACAGTCGTCAACCAGTGAGGCCATTTCAAGTTCGCTGGAAGTTATTAATACTGGCGCATCACAAACGGTGCAGTCCATGCAAAATGCCTCGCAGGTGGTGGAGGAGATAACAAATCAAATTGAAATGTTAAGCAATATGATGCACGATTTGCAAGTGACACAGCAAGCGGCATAAGCATCGTCTAAATTTTTTTATGCGAATGGGAGGGCTAACAGTCAGTTGAAAAAGTCTGTTCCAAAATGTTTTTCAATAAAATGTTAAGGAAGCACTGATTAATTATTTTTTTGAGGGGGGAAGGGGAACTTTTGCCAAAACCCAAAA
>CAYJHK010000076.1:0-8955 GCA_964369515.1 uncultured Desulfovibrionaceae bacterium | reverse complement strand
ATTTTTTTCTGGGGAAAACCTTTTGTGAACAAAAGGTTCTTCCCCAGACCCCTTTCCAAAAAACTTTCATACGAATTTTTCTGAAGAAAAATTCTTTTTACATTTTAATACAAAACGTTAGTTTAAAACGTAACCTATTTCGTTCAATTTTCAACTTGTTGAAAATTGAATGCGAAAGGGTTTCCAAAGGGGATTATCCCCTTTGGCGGGGTGGAGGGGCAGAGCCCCTCCCCTCCGGAGGAATAAATCAATCTGTGTTTCGCTAATGCCGAAACAGTGCCTGCTACATCCTTACACGTTCATTTTTAGGATCATAGGGAGAACTGAAGCTGGCGGTAGCAGCTACCATTTCGCCTTGCACATCCACTTCCCACTTACCGGAATCAAGCCAAGCCTTATCCACTGCGCCATCTTTGCGCAACACATAACCAAGGCCGGTACCCGTACCAATCAAGAAGCCATAAGCTCCGGTGGACAATTCGCCCACATGCACACCGTCACGGAAAATGGGCTCATTGCCATAAACCATGGCCTTGTTGTTGCCGGTGAGCACCAGCTGAATAACACGCTTGGACAGCGGACGATTTTTCTGTGCGATGAGCGCATTGCGTCCAATGAAATCGCATCCCTTATACAGCTTAACACCAAAGCCAAGTCCGGCCTCATAGGGGGTATCATCGGGGGTGATGTCCGTTTCCCAATGGCGATAGCCTGTTTCTGTGCGTAGGGAGTTGACGGCTTGGTTACCCACATGGCGGATACCAAATTCCTTACCCGCTTCCAAAATAGCCTCGTACATATGCACCACAAAGTTGGTGGGCACATAGAGTTCCCAGCCAAGCTCGCCCACATAGGACATGCGCAAGGCTAAGGATGTGGCCATGCCGACACTGATATATTTAGCCGTAGAATATGGGAAGGCTTCGTTGGAAAGGTCTTGGTCGGTGATTTTTTGCAAAACTTTGCGGGCATTTGGACCCATTACCGCAATACCTGCCCAGCCATGCGTCACATCGGTGATGGTCACATTGGAATATTTGGGGAAATGACGACGGAAATAATCAATATCACGGGTGGTGGTATTGGTGGTGGAAATGATAAAATATTCGTCTTCGCCGGTACGGGTGACGGTAATATCCAGCTCAAAGCCGCCACGTTCGTTGACCACGGGCGTATAGGTCACCTTGCCTATGGGGCCGCTGATATCGTTGGTGCAAAGATATTGCAGCACTTCTTCAGCGTCCCTACCCTGCACAATGAATTTTGACATGGGAGAAACTTCGTACAAGCCGACGTTTTCACGAATGGCCATGTGCTCTTCTTTTTGATATGGTAACCAGTTGGGGCTATCCCAATCATATTTGTGCTTTGCCTCGACGCCTTCCGGTACGAAGAAGTCTGCTCGTTCCCAACCTGCCACCAAGGTAAAGGCGGCACCGGCGGCGGCAAGACGGTCGTACAGAGCTGTCTTAATGACATTGCGAGAAGATGTACGGGATTTGTAAGGATAGTGGTGCTCATAGTTGATGCCCACAGCTTCTTTAACCCGTTCAAACAAATAAGAATCATTTTGCTGCCAATAGTAGAAACGACGTACGTCCACCGGCCATAATTCCTCTTCGGGATAACCTTGCGTCATCATTTGCGTAATGGCACGTCCAACACCGGCGGCACTGGCAATGCCCACGGAGTTCATGCCCGTGGCCACATAGAAATTTTTAATGCCGGGAGCTTCGCCAAACATATAGGCGGCGTCGGCGGAGAAGCTTTCGGGAACCACTTCAAGGTGACGGATTTCTGCATTTTCAATGGCAGGGAAGCGATACAAGGCGCAGTCCATGAAGGGGCTGAATTGATCCCAATCTTCTTGGAGGCGGGTGTATTTAAAATCTTTGGGAATGCCGGCTTGTCCCCATGGTTTGCCCACAGGTTCGGAACCGCCAAAGAGCAAGCCGCCGCCTTCGGCCTTGAAGTAGGTGTAACCGTCAAGGTCACGCACGCAAGGGAACATTTCCTTATAGCCGGGGATGGGCTTGGTGACGGCGTGCATATGCTCTGCGGCATAGTGGGGCAAGCTTACGCCCACTTGACGAGCTAAAGCACGAGACCACATACCGGCGGCATTCACCACATATTGGCAAACAATGTCACCTTCTTCGGTGCTCACGCCGCAAATTTCATTGCGCTTGGTCGAAATATCCGTGACCAAGATATTTTCAAAAATCTTGGCACCGTACATGCGTGCGCCCTTGGCAAAGGCTTGCGTTGTGTCCTCGGGATTGACTTGCGCATCGTTGGGTAAGTAGAAGACGCTGTCAAGGCAATTGTCAAGGTTCATGCCGGGTACCATATCAAGAGCTTCTTTCTTGCTGATAATGTGCATATCTATGTCAAAGGCACGAGCTCTTGCGGCGGCACGTAAATATTCTTTATAACGGTCTTGGGTTTGGCAAAGAGAAATAGCGCCGTTTCTCACATAACCTGTGGGTACGCCCGTTTCAGCTTCCAATGAAGCGTACAGTTCTGTGCCATATTTTGCAAGGTTGGACATTTGCCTGTTTTGGCGTAACTGCCCCACAAGACCGGCAGCGGCCCATGTGGTACCGGAAGCCAGCGTTTTGCGCTCAAGCACCACAACATCTGTCCAACCGGCTTTTGTCAAGTGATACGCTATACTACAACCGATGATACCACCGCCGATGATGACAACTTGTGCATATTTAGGAAGCTGTTCTGACATAAATAACCTCTTTACATTTTTTTACAAAATATCGTTTAGCTGTTTTTTAAGGGAAACGCTTGCATAAAGTAAACGTTTCCCCCAAATTCATAATTATCCGAGAACCTTCTTGATACTCTTGGTCAATTGCTCAAGAATGGTATCAATTTGTTCTTTTGTGATAACATAAGCAGGCGCAATGTTAATCACATTGTTTTGACCGGGCATACCACGCATGGTACGATTTACAAGTACGCCATTGGCGGCCATATCACCGGTGATGGCGGCAACTGTTGCTTCGGGCATGGGTTCCTTGGTGGCTTTATCCACAACCAATTCCACACCGCACAATAAGCCAAGACCACGCACTTCACCCACATTGGGATGGGAAAGCAGACTTTGCAAGCCTTCCAAGAGGTAGTTGCCCATGTTTTTAACATTATCAAGCAACTTTTCTTCTTCGATGATTTTAAGATTTTCCATGGCGGCAACAGGACCTGCGGCACAACCGGCAAAGGTGCTGATGTCACGGAAATGGGAAAGGATTTCATCATCTTTTTGCAAAGACTTGAAGATTTCTTCGGTGGTTACGGTGCAAGAAATGGGCATATAAGCCGAAGCAACACCCTTGGCCATGGTCACGATGTCTGGCATTACGCCATAGTGCTGATAGCCAAACATGTCTCCGGTACGTCCAAGACCACAAACCACTTCGTCCATAATCATCTTCACATCGTACTTATCGCAAATTTCACGCACGATTTTGTAGTACTCTTTCACAGGAGGAATGGCACCGCCGCCGGCAGTAACAGGCTCAAGAATGATACCGCCCACGGTATCGGGGCCTTCCTTCAAGATGGTGTCTTCAATGCTTCTTGCGCACTCGATATTACAACCGGGGTACGTTTTATTGAAGGCACAGCGATAACAAGATGCATGGGTAAACTCCACAAAGCCGGGGAGCATGGGGCCAAAGCCTTCCTTACGTTCGGCTTGACCTGCGCAGCTCATGGTGGCGTAGGTGGTGCCGTGATATTCGCGGTGACGATACAAAATTTTGATTTTATCTTTTTTATCCTTACTGTTATAAGCGGCAAGGCGAATCATCTTAAAGGCTTTTTCATTGGCTTCGGAACCACTGCTGGAAATATATACACGTGAAAAACCGGGCATATAGCTTAAAAGCTTTTCACTAAATTCAATGGCCGGAATGGTACCGCCCACAGCAGGATAGAAGGCCAGTTTCTTCATCTGTGCGGCAGCTGCATCGGCAATTCTGTCACGACCAAAGCCAACGTTTACGCACAAGACGCCGCCTGATGTGCCGTCAATATATTCCTTACCATTGATATCTTTCAGCACACAGCCCTTGCCTTCCACCATAATCATGGGGGCTTTGCCTTGGTGCAAGGTCATGTGGTGCCATACGTTTTTAAGATCGCTTTCAATATAATCTGCTGGGTTCTTAGTCATATCTCTTCTCTCCGAAATATAATAAAATGTTAAAAATTCGTTACCTATACACACATTGTATTGCTACTGTTTCATGAGCAAACCAATGTTTACTTAAGACTACTGCATAACTCTTTAAGCACAAGCAACTTATAGCAGTCTGTTCCAAAACATGCAAATATTTTTGTGCGGTATTTGCGGTTATTTGTTAGTGGTTATTTGTTAGTGATTAGTGGTTAGCGAATGAAGTCGCTGCGCTCCATAACTACTCACTAGCCACTACTCACTACTCACTAGCCACTAGCCACTATTCACCACGTAAGGCTTTGAGCGTACTCTGCATGGCGTTTAAAACATAACCACCGTCAGAACCGCAAGCAATGAAGGTAAAGCCAAGTTCCTTCATCAGCGGTATCCACTGGGTATTTGGCAATAAAATACCGCAGCCCTTGCCGGCATTTTTAGCCGCATCCGACACATGCTTTAAGTGTGCGATAAATTTGTCATCTTCATACATCTTACGCAAATTGGTATTGATGGACAAATCCAATGGCCCCACAAAGAGCACGTCAACACCGTCAACGGCGGCAATGGCTTCGGAGTTTTTCACGGCAAGTTCCGTCTCGATTTGAGCTATCAACAACGTATCTTTATTGGCATTTTCAAAATAATTTGCAAAGTTTGTGGTATAACCTGCGCAACGGGGAGTGCCGGCAACGCCACGTTCACCCATGGGAGTATATTTACCGAATTTCACCATTTCCTTAGCTTCTTCCACGGTTTGCACATAGGGAGTCATGATACCGGCAGCGCCTGCGTCCAAAACTCTCTTAAAGAAAATGCGGTCAACCCACGGCGCACGCACAATGGGAGCCACGGGAAAACGGGATACGGCTTGTAATTGATGTAAAAGTGTCCAATAATCGCCGGGACCGTGCTCTTGGTCAATCAAAAGCCAGTCATAACCACTTATGCCCGCCATTTCGGTAGAAATGGGCGAAGCCATATTCAGCCATACACCGGCCACAAATTCCCTTTTCAGTACACGCTCACGAATGAATTCCATGTTTTATCTCCTAAAACAATTGTTAAAATTTTATTGTCTTGCACCATGTACAGTGTGCTTTTTTGTTTTCAATCTCTAAGCACAGCATACACGACACTAAGCATATTTAAAAAACTTAATTAATCCAACATATATGGTAAAAAAGTCACCAATTCCGGCACAAAGCATAACAACATCAAGACACCAAACAAGAGGTAGCAAAATGGCAGTACCGCCTTACAAAGCTTAATAATATCAATCTTTGCAATACTTGACGTCACATAGAGGTTCAAACCTACCGGCGGCGTAATGGTGCCTATGCTAAGGTTAATGGAAATCATAATCCCAAAGAAAAGCGGGTCAATTCCAAGGGCTATGGCCACAGGCAAAAATACCGGCGCAAGAATGGTCAAGCCGGAAACGGCATCCAAGAACATACCCATCAAGATGAGGAAAAGGTTTAATACAATCAAGAAGATGTATTTATTTTCCGTTATGTTGAGAATGATGGAAGAAACCACTTGCGGTATTTGTTCCAAGGTCAAAATCCACGACAATAAAGCCGATGTGGAAATAATCATAAAGACCATGGCTGTATTTTGCGCCGCCTTCAAAAAAATTTTGGGCAAGTCCTTCCAATTAAATTCATCCCTATACAATGTTGCACCCAGCAAGAAGGCATAGACCACGCCCACACAGCCGGCTTCCGTCGGCGTAAAAATACCGCCGAGGATACCGCCCATGATAATAACAGGCAAAAGTAAGGTGGGTAGCGCACGGTACAGTGAGATGAAAAATTCCTTGCTGGTGGGCTTTTTTTCCGCAGGATAGTTGTTGCGCCGAGCATGGATATAGGTGTAAATCATAAAGACAACACCAATCAAAATACCGGGGATATAACCGCCGATAAACAGTTTGGTGACGGATACTTGCGCAATAACACCGTAGATAATAAACAAAATACTTGGCGGAATAATACCACCCACCGCTCCGGCCGAAGCCACCAGCGCCGAGGAAAAGTCGTGTTTGTAACCTCTGTCAAGCATTTCGGGGATTAAGGCCATGCCCACAATGGCCGCACAGGCTGAGGCAGAACCCAAGATTGCTGCTATGAACATGCAGGTAAGCACCACGGTAAAGCCGAGACCGCCCCGTATCCAACCGATGGCATTTTGCGAAAAAGCCACCAAGCGTTTGGAAAGTCCACCCATATTCATAAGCTCACCGCAGAGCATGAAGAAAGGAATAGCCATCAAGGTGAAGCTTTGTAAACCTGCGAACATTCTTTGCAAAAAAACTTCGGGATTAAGTGTATTGAATGTATGAAACCAAAGGACGGTGGAGCTTAGGCCTAAACATACAAAGACAGGGATGCGCAGTAAAATGAAGATAAAGAGCGAAACAATAAATATAACTAAAGAAATCATATATTTTTCCTATGGATTATGCATGATAATCATGTCTGTTTTATTCTGTTCCCACAAAGTTGAGATATTCGTCATAGCAACTCTTCAATAAATAAAAACAAGATAGTACCATGGAAATAGGCATTGCTATATACAAAGCAGAAAGCGGTATCCCCATCACAGGCGAGTGCTGTTCGTGCAAGGCCGGAAGCAATTTAAAACAGCCAAAAAGAACCATTAAATAAAACAGAACGTTAAGTCCTGTGCCTATTAAAAGCACCAGCGGACGAACGGTATCCGGAAGAATACGGGTGAGCGCATCAACACTAATATGGGTACCGTTTCTAAAGGCGAGAATGGAAGCCAAAAGTGCCATCCAAATCATTAAATAAGTGCTGAGCTCTTCACTCCACGCAAGGGAGAAATTAGTAAAATAACGCACACAAACCTGTGCCGAAATCAGCAGCACCAGCAGAGAAAACATCAGCGCAATCAAAGCAACCAAGATTTTATAAAGTTTTGCATCAAAAGCCGTAAATAAATTTTTCATATGCCATCCGGTATGGTTAAAGCTTTACGTAAAACAAATACTATGAAGACGATTACCCTTTACCGGCAAAAACAGCCTGCGCAGCTTCCAAGCCGCCTTGCTTGTTCGTACCGAGAAAATGCGCAATAACCCCTTGCAGACAAGCAAAAAAGAGCAATACGTCCCGTTCATAAATATAACCCATATGTCCGACACGCAGCAGCTGGCCGTCCAAGGGGCCGATGGCACCGGCAATATTTATACCATACATTTCTTTCAAGGCTTTTTTACAGTCATTCATGGAAAGACCGTTTGGCGGTACAAAGGCGGTGAGGGAAACGGAGCGATTTCTTTCGGGCGTACCTTCGGGAAGCAATGTACAATCAAGAGCACGTAAACCGGCACGCACGGCCTTGGCTATTATTTCATGGCGGGCAAAGACTTGGTCACGCCCTTCTTCAAACATCATATTCACCGATTCGTGCAGGGCATACACCAAGGAAACCGGCGTGGAACCGGGAGTATCGGGGCTTTCCTTGAGCACGCCTTTACGAATGTCCAAGAAATTTGTGTAATATTTGGGGAAGCCTCCGCTTTCACACGCCTTATAACCATCATCACTCAAAATAACCAAGGACATACCGGCAGGACACATGAGCCCTTTTTGTGAGGCCACAACCAGTGCGTCCACATTCCAAGCGTCAAAATCAATGCGGGCACAACCACCGGAGCTTACGGCATCCACAACGGTTAACATACCGGCACGTTTAGCCAAAGCACCGATGGCTGCAATGTCCGCTACGACAGTACCTGTGCTTGATTCGTTGTGACAGATGGTGATGGCACGAGCTTCGGGATGGGCTTTGATGGCCGCTTCCACTTCTTCCACGCTGACGGGTTTTTGCCAATCAGTGCAAATATTATGCACTTTCAGCCCTAAAATTCCGCCAATGGTAGAAAAAAAGTAACCAAAAAATCCATTGGCTACGCAAATAATACTGTCGTTGGGAGAAAGGAAATTCGTTAACACAGCCTCCATGGCACCACGACCGGTGGTATGGACGGGCAGAACCGGCTGCTTTGTACCAAAAAGCCAACGCCATTTTTCGAATAAATCCTTTAATATATCAGAAAATTCAGCTGAACGATGATGTAGGGCGGGCTTTGCCATGGCGTGTAAGATACGCTCCGGAACCCTTGCAGGCCCCGGAGTATACAGCACTGGATCACTAAATTTTTTCATAATTTCTCCTCAAACGAAAGTTGAAAATTGTACACTTAGCAGACTACTCAAAAACTGATCTCACTATATTTTTGAACAACAAACATGCTCTGCTACGTTCCAAATGTGCAATGGGGGTTGGAAACATTCAACCGACGCTTCCTTTAGTATTTTTCCTAATATAAAGCCAACAATTTATTATGTAAAAACCATTATATAAAAAAAATTACACCCCCTTTACTCAGGGTAAAAACAATAACACCTAAGCACACTAATACATATAAATTAAATTCGTGTCAATAGACACGGTACATTGTGTATAGCCCTATTTTGATTAATCAAACAGTATGTTCAATCTCCAACAAAGGCAAAGTGTTATGCACTGTTCCCACTCTTATTTACAGTACTTATTTGCCCCATGCGAAAAATATTTTTTTTACATTTTTTTCGACTGTACCCCACTACCCTCCCACGTGATTCTAATTTTGTAAAAATTTTCTTGGGGGAGGGACCTTTTTGGAAAAAGTCTCCTCCCCCAAAAAATGTCTCAAATGAGAATACCGTCACGGCATTCTAATTTGC
>CAYJHK010000075.1:0-8975 GCA_964369515.1 uncultured Desulfovibrionaceae bacterium | reverse complement strand
CGACAAAAGCTTCCGCTTTGCTCTCGATATCCGTAAGGCTCGTTCCTCGCCTAACAGCTACGCCTTTGGCGCCCTTTGGGTCGGCCTTCCCCCCTCAAACTCCCCCCATCCCCTCAAAACACTTTAATTATTACAATACAGGCGGTATCCGCCCACGGACAGTGCGTTCAAAAAGTGTCTAACGCAACCGACGGTATCCGCCCACGGACAGTGCGTTCAAAAAGTGTCTAACGCAACCAACGGTATCCGCCTATGGACAGTGCATTCAAAAAGTGTCTAACGCAACCGACGGTATCCGCCCACGGACAGTGCATTCAAAAAGGGTGAAATACAAGGAAAAATTCAAACGCAGGCTGCGCCGTGTATACAGACATACATAAGCAGTCTGCGTTTGAATTTCGCCCTTTTTCAACCTCCGCCCACGGACAGTGCGTTCAAAAAGTGCCAGATACAAGGAAGTTAAACAATCCAAGGTGCGATGTGTATATAGACATACATGAGCAGTTTGGATTGTTTAACTGACGCAGTAGATGGTACTTTTTCAACGCACTGTCTAGGTGCGCTTGCCGCTATAGCTTATCATATCCTCAAATTGGTGATTTCCCTTTATCATATTTTTTCGCATTCGTAAAGAGCGCAAATCGCCCAGGTACTGACAAAAATGTGCTATTTTCCAGAGGATTGCATCCATAAGCTTGCGAGCATACTTTATGCGTAATAGTTTGCGTAATATTTTCACCAGCATAGGCGGCAGTGCAAAAAAAAGATCGTCTTCTATGCTAATGATATCGGCATAGCTGCCCGGATCTCCTTGGCGTGCGCTGCGTCCGTAGAGCTGGCGATCAATGCGTGATGAGCTGTGCATTTCCGTGAGAATAACATGCAATCCGCCGCAATCTCGAACACTTGCTATGAGTTTGATGTCGGTGCCTCGTCCTGCCATATTCGTAGCGACGGTGACGGCGTTTGGGTATCCTGCCCGTGCAATAATATCAGCTTCTTTTTCATGTTGCAAAGCATTTAAGACCTCGTGGATGATGGAAATTTCGTTCAGTGCTTCAGAGATACGCTCCGAGGTTTTGATGGATTTGGTGCCCACGAGAACAGCACGTCCTTTGCTATGTTCTTCTTGTACGCTGCGTACAATATCTTGAATTTTAGCCTGTTCCGTTTCATGGAAGGCACGATACACACGCTTGCGAATACACGGTTTATGAGTGGGAATACGCACCACATGCATACGATAAAAATGCAAAAATTCCCGTCGTGCTTCATAGGCTGTGCCGGTCATGCCTCCAAGTACTTGGTAGCGGAGGAAAAAATCTTGAAAGGTGGTTTGAGCTGATGTGGAGCGTGGGGGCACAACTTCTACGCCTTCCTTGGCTGATACTGCCTGATGTAAACCGTCACGCCATTCATGGTCGGGCATGATGCGCCCCGTACCCTCGTCCACGATAACTACCTTATCTTCATGGAGAACATAGTGTACGGCATGTTTGAAAAATTCTCTGGCCTCTATGGCTTGCGTCACAAGTTCAATGGCTCGTGAGCGTTGCGCCCAAGTATGAGGTGGTAAAATACTTTGCAGAACAGCTTTTTTACCAAGGTCGGTGAGGGTGGTTTCTCTATAGAGTTTATTTATTTTATAATGTTTACCCACTTCCATATTGTCGGCAATCTGCGAGGCAGCAACGTATTGTTCCACACGGGGAGCATTGTCACGGGGAACGGAGATGATAAGCGGAGTGCTGCCGCCGTCGCACAATACGGAGTCCGCCTCGTCCACAATGGCATAGCTTAGCCCACGCTGTACAAGGCTTGGTGGTGCTTCGCCCACAATGGTACGTGCGAGCACTCGTTCATAAGAGCTGTATTTTCCAAGATTCATTTGATCACGCAAGAAATCCGCCGCCGCTTCCTTGCTGGTTAAATATGTGATATCCGCCGCATAGGCTGCCTTGCGTGCCGGGACATCGTGGTCTTGGGTGACGGAGGCTGATGTGAGCAGGCAGGCCTCAAAAAAATCTTGCATAACTTCAGCGTCACGGGCGGCCAAATAGTCATTGGAAGTGACCACATGACAGCCCTTTCCACGCCATCCGGCAATGACGGCGGCCAGAGCTGCCGTTAAAGTTTTGCCTTCCCCTGTGGCCATTTCCACAATGCAATTTTGTAAAATACCCAGTGCGCCGGCCACTTGCGTTGCATAAGGGCGTTCTTTGCGTATCCTATAGGCCATTTCACGCACCAGCGCCATGGATTCAATGGTGTCTTTTTCGTCCACTTGTCCGAGGCGAAACAGTTTGCGCTTGGCGGCGAGTTTTTCAGTGAGTTCTTCGAGCGAAAGCTGTGTCGTTTCTTCTTCAAGGGCGAGCACCCTTTGGGCTTGCTGCAATAATAAGGCTGCTTTGGGTTTATTTTTAAAAAATAGCTCACAGCGTACCACAAACCAATCCCAGCCAAGCGGTACTCGTCGTGGTGCTTGCCTGCCATCAAAGAGTGCTTGCAAGGAAAGGATGTCGGTATTTCTCATATCCAACGCCACCATAAAAGACGTATTTTATTGACAAGGTTACGTAAAAGCAAAATAAGCCAAGGCCGTTTGCCCACGTCCATCTTGGCGTAGCCTTCCATACCGGGGCGCAAAACTATGCCCGGGGGGATGCTTGTGGTACGCCCTCGCACTTCAAAGCCATTACGCTCGTCAATGACGGTGGCGTAGGGGTGTACTCGTTCCACAGTAAAGGGGATTTCCACGCCCGGATAGGCTGTGAGGTTAAATATGCCTTGAACGGTCTTGTTGCTGTCAATTTTTTTATTTTCGGCAATGGCGATGGTGATATCGCTGATATCCTCTTCGGTGACGTGCGCCACCAGACGTAGGGAGGCTGTATCGGTGATTTCAAAAAGTGCTTGCCCACGTTGTACGGGCTGGCCTAAGCGGGGAAGCATATCTTCGGAAATAAGGAAACCTTCCACATTGGATTTCAGCTCCGTCATGGCCAGACGTTGTTGTTCCCAGCGCAAATTGGCCTTGGTGCGTTCGGCTTCGTGGCGAGCGATGGCGGCTTCGGCGTCTTTTCCTTCTTGCAGGAATTGACTCACTTGACTTTCGTGAATATTTTGCTGCGCCTCAAGGGCGGCAATTTCAAGATTGATTTCGGTGGCGTCCAAACGTCCAAGCACATCGCCGACTTTTACTTCATCGCCGGGGCGTACAAAAACTTGTGAAAGATAGCTGTCCATGGGGGCGGTGTGGGTGTAGCTGTGCACTCCTTCAATGACCATGGAAGCCGAAACGGTGAGTTTTCCTTCGATGAAGAGCGATAAACCGAGAAGAATACCCAATATACTCCCTGCAAGCTTGAGCATGGTGTGGCGTGGGCCAAAAATATCTTCTGACCGCAAGCGCATGTAACGCCATAACTTTTTTAGGGGCATCTCTTCTGCCAAGCGCAGTTGATGTAGGGAAGGCGTCATGAGCTTACCCACAAGGTGTATTGCGCTTAAAAATTGCGGGCTGACGTCTTTTTTGTCTATTTGCAGCAGCAGTACGAAAATATTCTCATCTCCATGGCTTAGGGGGATGGTGAGAATATATCGGACATTGGCAAGGGTAGCCAATTCTGCCGTTGCCCGTGTTACCAAAGTGCTGTTGTGATCTTCGTTAAATTCCGGCAGGGCTAAGGTTTCGTCTTCCACGTGCGAATAGAAGATGGTGCTGCGTTGATCGTTGGACTCTTGCATGGCTTCTTCAAGCATACGCACGGTGCGTGTACCTCGAGCGAAATTTTCCATTTGATCCAAGGCCAGCAGTTTTACGGAATGCTTGCGTGCAAGGCCAAGAGCCACTCGACGACATTGGAAGGTGCTAGCTACGGTGGCGCATAAGGTGGTTGCCGCCTCAAAAAAGCGTGTGGTTTTCTGAACTTCGCTCATGGTGTCGATGACGGAAAGCAGGCTTATATTGTCGGCATTTTGGGATTCACCTTGACTTCCGTCTTGCAGGGCAACTTCCGCACCTTGGTTTTTCGTTTGTAATTTATCAAGGAGTAAGATGGAAGTTTTCACCAATTGCAAGGCATCCACCACACTTTGCAGGCGTATGGGACGTCCACCAAAAACATAGGCGGTTAGATATAGGCTTCCCTGAGCTTGGGAGGAGAGGGGTACATAGATACCAAAGGCAGGCTGGGCATTGTTATCAAGGCGTATGGTTTGCACATTTCCTGCGAGCATTTGCCCGAAGGGTCTGGCAAGTTGCAAAAGCCATTCCGGTTTGTCTTTGGACTGTGTATCCATGGGCGGTGAGGTTGCCACCATGCCCACATTACCCTGCTGGCGTGAAAGTAGGGCAACACCCACGGCATCGGAGCTTTCCCGTCCAAGGTCGCACAAATTCTGAAAAAGTTCATCTTGGGATGTTGCAGACAAAAGTGCTGTAATGCTCGCATCAAGACGCCCCACGGCACGCTGGCCTTGTGCGTTGTTATTGCTGGTAGCTTGTGTCATGCGTATTCCTTTAGGGAAGATTTTGTGCAGCAGTGCTTTTGCCGTCCACGGAAATTTGTGGAAACCGTACCGTTACCAGTAAACCGGCCGAAATATTTTCAGGATTCTTCACATGAATCCCCACTTTTAGCGTGCGATTGGATAAGACGGCAATGCGTGCCACTTGTGCCACTACTCCTTTGAAAACCATATCATTATGTGGTTGCAGCACTTCAACTTCATCACCCATCTTTATGTGTTCTGCCTGCTGTATGGGCAGGGTCAATTCCACCAGCAAGGGGTCGATGCTCACATAATGTACAGCCGCCACATTTCTGTCCACAGCCATACCTTGCTCCACCAAGATACTTTCCACAAAGCCGTCACGCGGTGCATATAAATACATTTTGTCACGCTGGGCGAGCATTTCTTGGAGGCTGAGTTGCAATTGGCTTAAACGAAAACGCTCTTCCTCCAGTGCCAGCACGCTCAATTCGTGGCTGAGGCGGGAATGCTGGAACTCCATAACGGTGGCTGCTCTGCTGCGTAGTGCGCTTTGAAATCGCACCATATCCACTTTGGCCTGAGCAACACGAGCCTCTAAGGTGCGGATTTTAATGGTACTCTCTATTTCCGATTTAATTTGGGCAATGCGGCTATCCTCGGCGCGCGAGTCCAGATGCATAAGTGGTTCGCCTTTCTTCACTGCTTGCCCCGGCTTAACATCAATGGCAAAGATATTCCCGGGTATGCTAAAACTGAGTTTTGCATCATACATGGGGCGAGAAACGCCTTGAACTTCCAGCAGTTTAGCTTCAGCCATGGCTGAATTGGGGTAGCAAAGTAATACAGTGAGAAAACAAAGGTACATATATATTTTTTTCATAATGCCTCACTTATTTAGGATGTGGTGAAGAATTGGCGCAAACGCCTAATCCATTGAATGCCAAGGGGTTGTTCGCCAAAAACAATGCGTACCAGTACCTTTTGTCCGGGAGAAAGGTGCGTGATGGCGTTTATTTCCGGAAGTAGGCGCAGTTCAAAAAAGTGTGTGGCGGTGAGGGTTTGTCCTCCCGGACCTTGAACAACGGGTACGCTGCCGCCGGCCTGCATGGAGAGAGAGGGGTGAAAAAGTTCACGTCTGCCGGCCGGTGCGGGCGCAGCTTCCACATCTGCCGTAAACAATGTATTGTCCGTATCCCGTATATCCATGCGGTTGGAAATGGCAAATTCTGTGGAGAGGATGGGTTCCGCAAAAAGCCTTGCGGCGTCAAATTGATCCACAAGCACACGCAAGCGCAATGATTCCGGAGCATAAATGCTGCCAAGACTATCACCCTTGGCAATCCATTTTCCGTGGCGATATGTGAGATCCGGCGCCACCCAAACGCCGCTAATGGGTGCCACAATTGCTTGGCGAGCGGCGTGTGACGTTAAAATTTCCCATTGGCGCAGATTACCTCGAAACTCCAGTGCGTACATGCCGGCGGCGTTGGTATCGCTCATATCTTCAGCATGTTCATATCTTGCCTTGGAGACAGCCACCGAGCGTGCCATGCGCTCAAGTGAGGCGGCAAGGCCGGGGTTATCGATGCGCACCACCACACTTTTCCCTTTTTCTACCTTTTGATCTGTGGGCAAAAATTGAGCCAGCGTTCCTTCTTGTTCGGCAAAAATACCGTATTGTTCACGGCTTTCCACAACGCCTTCCATCACGATGGAACTTTCCACGGGAACACCCAAAAGTCCTACGCCAAGCAGGCCAAGAACAATGCTTAAGCGAGTAAGAGCAAGGGTGCGCATACCGGCCAGTTCCGAATTATTTATGAGGTATCCCAAACCTTTAATAAGCGGTAAGATAAACCACATAAAGAAAAGGCTAAAGGCAAGCACAGCACCCAAGACGGCAAAACTGTCTTCAAGGATAAGAAAAATCCCCATGGTGATGAGGATACGATAGATAAAGGCTGCGATGGCGTAAATGGGGTAGAAAATACGCTCGCTGCGTTTACTGATAACCGTTACGGCTTTGTGGGCGCCAAGAATAAATCGTTTGAAAATATAAACACAAAAAGCTTGGGAGCGTTGATAAAGGTTTGGCATACCGATAAGATCGGAAAAGACAAAGTAACCGTCAAAGCGGAGTAGGGGGTTTAGGTTAAAAAATACGGTGGTTACCGACGTAATGATGATGCAGTTGCGTGCCAAAAGGTGCAAGCTTGTATCTTCTGAGGTGTTTGCCCAAAGGATGGTAGCAATAAAGGCAAGAAATAACTCGCAATACATGCCGGCAAGCCCCACAAAGGCACGGGCAAAGCGTGAGCGGATTTGTACGCTGCTGCTCACATCAATATAGGGTACGGGGGCAAAAATAAGCAACATAATGCCCATATTATGCACATCTCCCTGCAGGCCGTCACGTTTGCTGAAATATTTGCAAGCAAAGGCATGTCCGGATTCGTGCACAATTTTTGACAAAATAATTACAGCATAAATCCATAAAAGGTTGTCGGGAGATAAACTCTTGCTTGCTTCAAGGCTAAAGGTATCCCAATGGGAAAAAAGGGTGTAGAGGGCAAATATGCCAAGGGCAAACCATAGGGCAATGCCTTGGGGACGAAAAGCGAAACTGCCAATGTTTTGGTAACGAGAAAAAAAGGCATCCGGTGTCCAAATGGGGATACGCAAAAATAAAAATGAAGAAAGGGTGTGACTTATTTTCTTGAGGCGTTTTTCTTGTTTGCGCCTTAAGAGGGTTTGGGTATCAGCCGGCATATCCACCGCCAGCAAGCCTGCGCTGTGCAATCTGCCAAGAAGGGTGATGATTTCACCTTGAGTGAGGGCATCCTCGTCTTGCTCTTGACACAGCTCCCAAATTTCTTGAACCGTGCGTTTTCCATTGAGCATGGAAGTAAAGGTATAGCCGCCCTTGGCCAGACGAAAATGCACATTATTGTCGGGTTCGCTGAGAATATACCAAGCAACCCCTCCAAAAAATTGTTGTGTAATCTGCACGTCAGAACGCAATTTTGGGCTTATATCTTCTACCTGATACCATTGTTCATGGTAGGTACTGTGGCGTTCGTGCTCGGACTTCATAAAGGGACACCTTAGCAGTCCGTTGAAAAAGCCCCATCTGCTGTATCAGCGACAAAAAACCAAACATCTTATGTATGTCAATACACTGCGATGCTTGAATTTTTTCGCTTCCTTGCATCTGGCACTTTTTGAACAGACTGACGAAATTTGATTTTTTCAACAGGCTGTTAGGTGTTATCTGTCCATATTGTATGCTCTTCATCGGAAAAAAAGGGGCATAAACCCCTGTTTTTCCGATGATTAAAATGTTCGAGAATATATTTGCCCGGTTGAATGAGTACGCATACAATAATTACGAAAGCCGCATCTGTTCAGCTACTCTTTCGGAAGTCGCTCAATGTTCATTGAGGCAAGTATTACACGGTACAAAAATCCTTCTATTTTAAATGTCAAGCATATTTATGGGTGAACAATTACTATTATTGAGTAGGATCGCTTGGTTCGCCGGCTTGAATTTCAGGCTTTTCTTGCAAACGCTTGGACACATCCAATTCAATAACACCAAAACGTTCTTCGTGTTCACGAACGCTTTGCAAAAGGGAAAGCGTCAAACGTTTTGCTGTATAGTGGTTCATGATGATACGATCGGTGAACTGTAAAATCATATCGGCGGTAACACCTTCTTCTTGTGAAGGAAGAGTTTGGTTAATACCGAAGGATAACAAAATTTCTTCGGGTGTTGAATGCGTTTGGAAGGCATTGGCATAGGAAGTGTTCATTTTGTCTGCATTAACATTAAGACGGATTTGTTGTTCTTTTTCTTGACTCACGAAAAATTCTCCTGTGTTTTTAGTTGGTTACTTGTGCAATTTAAGCGCAACTGAGTCGAAGTCCGTGCCAACAATCCATAAAGAACATTACAAGCAAAAAACATAACTCTTAAGCGATAAAAATGCAAATACCGTGTTTCTTAAAGTGCTTACATACTACAGTTGCTACAATGAGAGCCTTTTTTAGAGCGCAACTTATACGCAATATCCTGCAATATGCAGTGTCCAATTGTTTAGGGTAGTTACCTGCTGTGCGTCACATAGCACCGAACAGCCTGCTGAAAAACTCAATTTCCGCCGGTCTGTTCAAAAAGTGCCGGATGCGAGGAAGCGAAAAAAGTCAAGGCACACAGTGTACAGACATACAAAGCGGTCTGGCTTTTTATCGCTGACGCAGCAAACGGGCTTTTTCAACTGACTTGAAAGTGCGTATTCACTTTACGCCACAGCGTACAGAAACTATTATTCACCCTTATTAAAAATGGCTTTATACCGAAGCATAAATATTTTGTCAATAAGAATTTTGCTGATTTGTACTTGTTAAACACGTCATTATGGTGTGTACACGGCATTCTAATTTGCGATATTTTTTGTGGGGGGAACTTTTGCTTGCGC
>CAYJHK010000074.1:0-8996 GCA_964369515.1 uncultured Desulfovibrionaceae bacterium | reverse complement strand
ATTTTCGTGCCTTTACCTCTGCACTCTCTTTTTTTATATACAGAGACAAAATCATGTTTAGCATATAAAGCTATATAAGAAAATAATTGTGCAGAGGTCTTGAAAAAGATGAAGACATCAAAAATGCACAAAAGTAAAAAGTTAACACCAGTAATTGCTGCTAATAATTACTATTAATATATTCAGAATCACGGGGCATCTGCCCCTATGCAATTATGTTTTGATGATCCATTTAAATAAAGTTTCACGCAATAATTGAGGATCGATGGGTTTGGTTAAATGGTCATCCATGCCGGCTTGAAAGCTTTGTTCCTTGTGCATGTTCATGGCATGGGCGGTCATGGCAATAATAGGTATGCGCCCACGGCCATAGCCTTTCAAGTCTCGGATGTGACGTGTGGCGGTTAAGCCGTCCATGATGGGCATCTGGATATCCATAAGAACGGCGTCGAAAAACTGCTCCTTGCATTTGTTGATGGCTTCTTGTCCGTTTTCGGCAAGTACAATGTTTACGCCGAGTTCTTCCAATAATGCTATGGCGATTTCTTGATTGATTTCATTGTCTTCGGTAAGCAGTATTGTATGTCCCGCCAGTTTTATAAATTTTTTGCCATCGTCTACTTCTTTGGGTTTACTTTCTTGTACAGGGCAAATATTCAAAGCTTTTACAATTGCTGCCCAAAGCTGTGCCGGCAAAATGGGCTTTGATATAAAGGATGCAAAATGATCGGTCCATTCGTCGGTAAATACATGTGGGCTATAGCCGGAAGTCAGAAGGAGTGCCGGTTGTTTTTTAAGCCCTAAGTCGCTTATTCTCAATGCACAGTCTATTCCTGACATTCCCGGCATCTTCCAATCGATGATGACCAATGAGTAGGGGGCATGAGCATCTGCTTTTTGCAGTGCAGCACAGCCTTCGTGACAAGAATGGACAGCATCTACTTTGAAATTAAAAACTTCAAGCATTTCTTTCAAGACTGCACAGGCCATAAATGAATCGTCGATGAGCAAGATTTTTTCTTTTTGCGCAAGCGACGGAGTGTACCAACATTCCTCGTGGCGATGGAGCAAGCTTATTTCAAAGGAAAATACGGTACCGACGCCTTCCTCGCTGCTTACGCTGATGGTACCGCCCATGAGCTCCACAATGTTCTTTGTTATGGTAAGTCCAAGTCCGGTACCGCCAAAACGCCGTGTAATGGTTTGTTCTGCTTGCTCAAAGGGACGGAAAATGGCCTCAAGATGTTCTTTATCCATGCCAATACCGCTATCCATGACCTCAAACCCAAGGGTGCACAATGTACCTTTTTGGGCTTTTAAGGTAGTGCGCAGTACAATATGCCCATGTTCCGTGAATTTAATGGCATTGCCAAAAAGATTTGTGAGAATTTGTCCGAGACGAACGGCATCCCCCACAAAAATACTAGGTAGGCGAGGGTCGATATTAAACAGTAACTCTATGGGTTTATCGCTGGCAAGGGATGAAACTGTACCGGAAATACTTTCTAATAGCTCAGGCATATTGAAGGGGGCGTGTTCCAATTCAAGTTTGCCTGCTTCAATTTTTGAAATATCAAGCACGTCATTGATGACGCTCAGCAAGCTTTCACCTGCTTTACGGATATTTTCAAGATAATGCAGGATGGTTTTGTCGTTTGTTTGTTGTAAGCATAAATAGCTCATTCCCATGATAGCATTCATGGGGGTGCGGATTTCATGGCTGATATTTGCAAAGAAAATGTTTTTTGCATGACGAGCTTCATCGGCAAGCACCAAGGCTTCGTGCAGTTGCGCTTGGCGTTCGGCAAGTTTTTTGATGACCTTTTTTTCCGAGCGCAAATCACGTAAGAATGCGATGAGGATATCTTTTTCCGGTGATGAGGCACGAATGAGTGTTACTTCACAGGGAATGGCTTCACCCTTAGTACATTTGTGAACCCATTCAAAATTGAGAGTTCCCTTTTCCTTGGCTATGGAAAAATATTCTGCTATTTTATGGGAACTTTCTGTACCACATGGTTGATATTTTGGGGAAAAAGTTTCAAAATTGTTGTCGATGTCCGCTTTATCCTTTGCCCCGAGCGTCTGAAGCATTTTTGGATTACAATCCAAGAGCTTGTAATCCAAATCCCACATGGAAATTCCCACGGGCGAAGCTTTGAACATGGTTTGCAAATGTAAAAAAGAGCGGCGCAATGGGCTTTCCATGCGTTCAACGCCGTGTAAAATGACTTGGTAGCCTTCAATACATCGATATAATGTGTTTTTTGGGTCAACGATGTTGGTCATGGAACGCACAGGCACCACACCCAGATGCGGATGATCCCACAAATATTCAATTTCAAATGTTTTGTTGGGATTTAAAAAAAGACCTTCCGTACACTTTTGCAAGTGCTTACGTTCAGCGTCTAAAAGCCTGCTGTCCCAAAATGTATAAACTTCTTCGGCGGAAAGATGTTTGGGGATGCCCATTTGCTCTCGCATATTCGCATCCACATATAAAGCACCCTTTTCGCTTTCCTTTTCAATTAAAACTCGCCAGAAGCCTACTTTCGAAGCATTGAGGGTTTCTTGTATCCAGTCTTGCGTAATAACGCTATGTAATTCACATTCTCCGGTATTAAATCGATCAGCCATGGGCGTTACCTCTCGGATAGCGTACATTTGTGAAACCTAATAGCTGTACAATGAATACAATTATTAAAATTGAAGGTAGACTATTTTTTTTATAATGGAAAGAAGTATTTTATGCGAAATTACCTTTGCCAATGTTTGCGTATGTTACTTAGAAGACATTTTCAGCGTTTTGAAGGCCGGATGTCGGTTGGGATCAGCGTAATCCGTGCTAAAAAAATTATCCACCACTTGCCCGTCATGGAGGACGCAAACGCCATCGCACATGCGCAAGACAGAAGTAATGTCGTGGGAAATATAGATGTAGGATAGGTCTAAAATTCTTTGAATTTCAAGGAGTTTGATTTGTAAATGTTCCGCTATGCTTGCATCTAAATCTGCCAAAGGTTCATCGAGCAACAGAATTTGTGGCTTAAGAGCCAGCGCACGGGCAAGGCATACTCTTTGTAACTGTCCACCGCTCATATTCATCGGATATTTGAGCGCGAAAGAATGCGGAAGTTCCACCATGTCAAGTAATTCCTTTAAGATGCGCAAATGTTCTTGTTTTGCATATTTGCTGCTAAAAAATTTTTGCGCCCGTAAGGGTTCGAGGATTATGTCTTGAACCTGCATTCGTGGATTGACGGCAAGTCTTGCGTGTTGAAACATGGCTTGCAAGTCTTTCCGCCACGGTACGTTTTTGAATGTTTTTTGTACCCTATGTCCAAAGCAATGAATCTCGCCGTCGTCACTTTGCTCAAGGCCGAGAATTAAGCGGATGAGCGTGCTCTTGCCGGCACCATTTTTGCCTATAAGTCCAAGACTTTGTCCTTTATATAGGTTTAAGCTGACATTGCGCACAGCCATATGCTCATCATAGGTTTTGCTTACATTTTTGAGCGTCAATATGGGTGCTGCATTTTCTCTTGGCTGCGCTTGTTTGATGTGTATGGTGCTTAAGCGGGTAAAGGCTTGTACCAAGTTTTGCGTTGCCGGATGTGTTGGTGCGTTGATGAGTTTTGTGAAATCACCTTCTTCGACAATACTGCCTTCATGCATAACCATAAGTTTATCGGCTACTCTATGTGCGGCGTTCAAATCATGATCGATATAGAGCAGTGAAAAGCCGTGTTCTTGCTGGATAGTGCGTAAAAGTTCAAGCATGTGCAGCTTTGAGGGCGTATCAAGCCCAGCTAGTGGTTCATCGGCTATGATACAATCAGCTTTTCCAATGATTACAGCGCCCAAGGCCACTGCCAACATGACACGATGCAGCATACCGCCGCTCAACTCGAAGGGGAATTTTGACCAAATTTCTTGAGGACGGGCAAAGCCCACTTTAACGAGTAACATTTCCAGCAAGGTTTGCGGATCTTCAATGTTTAATTCTTGTGCTAAAGCTTGCGTTTGTTTGCCAAAGGTTTCGGTAAAAACCGAACGAATATTAAAGAGCGGGTCAAAGCAATCGGCCGGATTTTGCATTACAAATGCGGGTTTTATAGTACCGTGGGTTATTTCGCCTGTAGTTTTTTGTATATTTGGGGGCAATAAATCCATGCAGGCCAAAGCCATGAGGGATTTTCCCGTTCCGCTTGCTCCCATAAGTGCAAGGCTTTGTCCATTTTCCAAGCTGAAAGAAACATTATGCACCAAGTTTTTATGTCGTGAGTCGAGGTTGAGATTTTTTACCGTGAGCATGGCTTATCCTCATTTATCCTTTGTGGGAGCTGATGGGGGGGGATATTCATTATGCTGTTTATCATGTTGAATATCATGGTGCAGGGCAGGGTCCAGTCCGTCACGCAAGGCATCACCCAATAAATTGCTGGCGGCGGTGACCAAGAAAATCATCAGACCCGGGTAGAGCATGAGGAGGGGATGGCTGCGTAAATAGCTTTGCGCTTCGGCAATCATAACGCCCCATTCCGGCGTTGGTGGTTGGATACCAAGCCCAAGGAAGGAAAGGCCGGCCACATGTAAGAGCATATGTCCAACGTCAAGGGTGGCCAAAATGCAAATTTGCCCCAAGACTGCCGGTACAAAATGGCGGAAGATAATGCGAGTGCGGCTTTCGCCCATGGCTTGCGAGGCGAGCACATAATCTCTATTTTTTATGGTCAGCACATAGGAGCGCACCAAACGTGTGTACCACGCAAGGTGGGTAATGCTGATGGCAAGTACCAAATTAGTCAGACCTGTTCCAAGCACAGAGATTAAGAAAAGAGCCAAGACAATGGTGGGAAAAACCATCATGCCATCGCAAATGCGCATGATAACAGCATCAAAAACACCGCCTATGGTGGCAGCAAAAGTCCCAAGCAAGGTGGCGGTGCTCACAATTACCAGCAAAATTGCGCTTACAGTCAACAATGAATAACGTGCGCCCACCAGCAAGCGAGAGAAAACATCACGTCCAAGATGATCAGTTCCCAGAAGATGTTCTGCGCTGTTTGGTAAAAATTGCTTGCCCAAATCCACAACATTGGGATCATGGGGAATGAACCATTGCGCAAAAAACACACAGAGCAATAAGATGCCGAAGATGCTTATGGCAAAAATACATTTTGTATTCAGCTGTGCAAAGAACGCTCTCATGGCAATGTTCTCCGTGTTTTGTCATGGCCAAGGGTGAGGCGAGGATCTATGAGAGCATAAAGCATATCAACGGTCAAATTTATGAGCACAAAAATACAGACCATAATGAGGACGAAGGATTGAATAACAGGATAATCATGGTTTGAAATGGCTGAAATTATATACTTACCCACGCCCGGCCAGTTGAAAATACTTTCCACAATCACAGCTCCGCCAAGCAATTCCCCAAAATACATACTCAAAGCCGTCAGCACGGGTATGCTCACCGAACGCAAAATATGCAGCCAGATGCGAAGAAAACTCACATTTCGTGCACGAGCATAGACCACATAGCGACTGTGCATATACTCAAGGACTGCGCCACGCACCAGACGTGCGTTGATGCCAAGTGACATAAAGGCCAAGGTTGCCACAGGTAAAATGAAGGATAGGGCGCCTTCATTGCCCATGGCAGGCAAAATATTCCAATGTCTTGCAAAAAGGAAAATGAGCAAAAAGCCTAACCAGTACGATGGCATGGATACAGCGGTAAATGAAAAAATACGAATGATACTGTCCGGCCAAGCATCCTTGTATATAGCGCCGATGATGCCAAGGGGAATGCTTGCCACAAGGGTGACCAGCATGGCCCAAAGGGTCAGCTCCAGAGTTGCCGGTATATACGAGAGTACTTCTTGCATGGCCGATGCGCCGGAGATATAGGAAATGCCCAAATCTCCTTGTACTGCAAGTGCGAGCCACTCTATATATTGTTGCCATAGGGGTAAGTTCAGACCGAGATCTTCACGCACCATTGCCAGAGTTCTTTCCGTCGGCACAAGTCCCGAGAGGCGCACATAAGCTAAGGTTGCATCTGCTTCGCCAAGGCGCAATAGGAAAAATACAAAGAAAGAAATGCCGAGCAAAAGCGGAATAACGGCAATAATTCTTCGTACCATAAATGCAAGATAATGCATAAGGCCTCAACCTTTTCTATAATTATTGTGCGGGTTTTTCAATTTTTACTTCTTGGAACAAGAGCTCATAGGACACGGGCGAAAACGTAAAATTACGCACTCTGCCTTTTTTGAAAATAGCTTTGTCCACAGTGTAGCTGAGTGGTACATATACTTCCGCTTCGTGTAAAATGCGCCAAATATCATTGAAATACTTTTTGATTTCTGCTGTTTCGCTTGTGTTTACAACTTGCTCCATGGCAGTGTCCAGCTCTTTTTTGGTGCTGATGTGGCGTTGGGCTTGATATTCCGGATGTCCGGCCACTTGCATGATTCCAAGGTAGGAAAATGGTGCATAGGGTGCGCCGGAGCTATTGCCGAAAATAAGTTCAAAATCTCCGACTCTTTGTGATTCCATAAAGGCAATGCCTTCTTGTCCCGCCAGTGTAAGCTCAATGCCAATGCTTGCCAAGTCGCTTTGCAGTACCTGTGCAATGGTGCGCATAAGGCTTTCATGCCCCACAAATTTCAAGTTCAAACGCAAAGTTTTTCCATCTTTTTGTCGGTAGGGGCTTTTATCCGTTTTTTTCCAGCCGGCAGCCTCTAAAAACGCTTCCGCAGCTTGAACATCATGGGGGTAGGGGGGGAGGGCTGTTTCGCAATGGGGCAAACTTGTATGCATAAGCTGTTCTGCGTGCAATTCTTGCCCTAGCAGTATTTTTTCCACAATGCTCTTGCGGTTGATGGCACGCATAATGGCTTTGCGCACTCTTATGTCATTTAAAGGATATACACCGGAATTAAGCGCAACAAAACGGGTATTGCGAGCCACAGAATTTATAATGGTGTATTCGTCATTTTTTTTCTGAAAATATCCTTGCGCATGGGGCGAAATTTCCGCTGTGCCGTGGTCACCCATGACCGAAACCAAGATGTCAATTAAGCCGGTTTCCAAGGCAACGGCACGGGCTTCCGTATCGGGAATGACTTTTACCAGCAGTTTTTTGGGCAGTTCTTGCCCCCATGCTTTTTTTCCCCAATAATTTTCGTTACGCACAAAGAGATCGTATTCGCCCTTTTTGCGTTCCTGCCATATCCAAGCTCCCGTTCCCACAGGTTGAAATTTATCCTTATTCTTTTCCTTCATTTCGAGGGCATTTAAGGACATAAAGCGCAATGGGCGCACAAAGCTCAACTCTTGCAAGGTGGCTGCATACGGTTCGTGCAATGTAAGGGAAAATGTATGCGTATCCACAGCCTTATATGATTGAATATGCATTATAAGTTTCATCCAATCGTGACGTTCTTTATTGCGCATAACGGCATCGAAATTTTTCACCACCACGTTGGCATCAAAGGGGCTACCATCGGAGAAGAGGACATCTTGGCGTAGAGTAAATGTATATGTTTTCTTATCATTGGAAACTTCCCATGCCGTTGCCAACGCCGGAAGGACAGTGCCGCCCTTGCCATAGTTCACCAATCCTTCATAGACAAAGGCTTGCGCAAACATCATATTGGCACCGTAATCATGGGCATCCAAGGGGCCCACATGCGTACTCCACGCCATACTTAATGTGTCGGAAGTTTGCAATTTTTGCGCATCCGCCATGGTAGGTGAGAGCAAAAAGAGTGCGCAGACAAGACATCGTATCCAGTATTGTAGTATGTTCAGTTTAAGCATCGTATTCCCTTTTAATTTTATGGTACTATTCAGATATGTCTAAGTGTTTATGGTTATTGAGATAGTTTTGCACATAATCCTGCACGCCTGTCTCAAGGCTATAGCTGCACGCCGGTGCGCCCTTGCTTAGCAATGTATCCATGCAAGCTTCTGTATAGTTTTGGTATTTTCCACGCAAGACTTGCGGCATGTCAATATACTGAATATTTACCTCTCTGCCCATAGCCGTAAACACAGCCTTTGCCAAATCATTCCAAGTACGTGCGTTGCCTGTACCTACGTTGAATATTCCATTTGCCCTTGGATGCTGCAAAAGCCAGAGCATGATTTTTGTGCAATCCTTAACATAGATAAAATCACGCATCTGTCCGCCATCTACATATTCGGGTACAGTGGAGCGAAAAAGGCGCAAAGCTCCCGTCTCTTGAATTTCACCATGCGCCTTGCAGACCACGGAGCGCATGTCGCCCTTATGATATTCATTGGGCCCATAGACATTGAAGAATTTCAAGCTGGCCACCCGTGCGATTTTCTTGGTGCGCAAAAGCCACATGTCCACCAGCTGTTTGGAATAGCCATACATATTTAAAGGGCGCAAGTTTTGCAGTGTATCATGGGCATCGCTAAAGCCAAGGCTACCGTCGCCATAGGTGGCAGCCGAAGATGCGTGAATAAAACGAGCACCACGTTTCAGCGCAGCATCACACAAAATCTGCGTGAAATCCACATTATTTTGCATTAAAAAATCCGCATCCCGCTGGGTCGTGTCAGAGCAGGCACCCAAGTGTACCACCCCTCGAAAAGCAGAGCTTAAGCCCTTGGAGCGAATTTTTTTGATGAAAATATCTCGATGCTCGTAATGCGCATAACGCAAACCCACAAGATTTTTCCATTTATCAGAGGTAGATAAATTATCCACAACCAAGATGTCTTCAATGCCGGCTTTGTTCAACTCCCAAATGAGCGCCGAACCCAAAAAGCCCGCACCGCCGGTTATAATGTACATATGAACTCACCTCATAAAAAATAAGCAAGGTCAAGGTACTTGATTGTGCGTGAAAAGACAAGCGTGTATGTCGTGACCTCTGCGTAATTCCATGTGATTCCGAATGTGATCATGCTACAGAATTGCGGAGTCGAGGTTAAGCGAGTATACTGTCCCAAGG
>CAYJHK010000073.1:0-9119 GCA_964369515.1 uncultured Desulfovibrionaceae bacterium | reverse complement strand
TTGAGGGGGGAAGGGGAAGCTTTTGGCCAAAGCTTTGAGCAATCGCAAAAGTTACCCTTCCCCCCTCAAGAAAATAATTAATCAGTGTTTCCTTAATACATTCAGAATCACGTGAATAATCAATCAGTGTACCCTTTAAAAACAAACGCTACATATGACTTACCACGGCCTGTCCAAAGTCAGAGCATGACAGTGTTGTTGCGCCTTGCATTTGTTTTGCAAGATCTTGAGTAACTGTTTTGGCTTCGATGGCTTTTTTGAGGCTTGAGCGGATTAAGTCTGCGGCTTCGTTCCAGCCGATATATTCGAGCATCATGGCACCGGAGAGGATGACTGCGCCGGGGTTGGCGGTATTTTTTCCGGCTTCACTTGGGGCTGTGCCGTGAGTTGCTTCAAATATGGCATAGCCGTCGCCTATATTGGCACCCGGTGCAAGACCGAGTCCACCAACGGTTGCAGCAAGGGCGTCGGACATATAGTCGCCGTTGAGGTTTGGCATGGCAAGTACGCTGTATTCTTCGGGATAGAGGAGGATGTTTTGGAACATGGCGTCGGCAATGCGGTCTTTGATGACTATTTTTCCGGCGGGGATTTTTCCGTCAAATTTTTCGTTAACTTCTGTTTCGGTGATGGTTACGTTGGCAAATTCGGCAGCGGCCAGTTCGTATCCCCAAGTGCGAAATCCTCCTTCGGTAAATTTCATGATATTGCCTTTATGTACAAGGGTTACACTGTCACATTTATTTTGCAATGCGTAATTGATGGCTTTGCGCACGAGTCGCTGTGAGCCGGTTTTGCTCATGGGTTTTATACCAATGCCGGAGTCGCTACGTATTTTTTTTCCGCTAAGTTTTTCCACAAGCTGCATAACTTCCAAGGCTTCCTTGCTGCCGGCTTCCCATTCAAGACCGCAGTAGACATCTTCGGTATTTTCACGGAAAACAACCATATTTATTTTTTCCGGTGCTTTGACCGGTGAGGGTACGGGGGAAAAATAACTTACGGGACGCACGCAAGCGTAAAGATCCAGCTGAATGCGCAAGGCAACATTGACGCTACGCATCCCCTTGGCCACGGGAGTCATGAGCGGCCCTTTGATGGCAACTCGATGTTTTTTAATGATTTCGAGTGTTTCATCCGGTAAGGGCTTGCCTGTGGAGGCTTCTGCTTTGCCGCCTGCCAAGATTTCAAGCCAGTTTATGCGCCGTTTTCCGTCAAAGGCTTTTGCAACGGCACCATCAATAACAGCTTGTGCTGCTTTCCAAATATCCGGACCTATGCCATCGCCGGTGATGAAGGGTATGGTTGGATTGTCAGGGGTGTTTAAAGTACTATCTTCATTCATTGCAATAAGTTCGCTCATGATAACTCCTAAAATTCTCGTCATGTGTTCATAAAACTATATGTACGCTCAAACAATAAGAATAATTTTCATAAACCTCTTGTAAAGAAGTGTGTTTTATGTCACAGTTCCCAAAACTTTATGCACATTATTCTTGAATGCTAGAAAGTGTATATAAATAAAATGCTTTATATGCAAGAAGTATCTTGATTTGTATTGGCTGTGTATGTAGTTATTTGTTTTTATTGTATTAAGTTTGAAGTTAGGTTTTGGCGGCTTGGGTGGACAATGCGACAAGAGGCAAAGGAATGCAAAGTCCGAACTATTAATTTATAGCAGCGTCCTTAGTAATGTAAGGAAAGACGCGCCCATGGAGAGTAATAATGGGGGCAGTGACGATTAACACGTTATGGTGTAAGGGGTGTGGCATTTGTGTGGCTTTTTGCCCTAAAAGTGCTTTAAGTCTTGTAAATGAAAAAGCCGAGCATGATGCGGAAAAATGTGTTGTTTGTGGCATGTGTGAGCTCTACTGTCCGGATCTTGCTGTCAATGTAGACAAAAGTAAAAAAAACAAAAACTCCAAAGATGAGGTGGCATAATGAGCACACCTAAGACAGCTTTTGTGCAAGGCAATGCCGCCTGTGTTGAAGGCGCACTTTATGCCGGTGTAGGTTTTTTTGCCGGTTATCCCATAACTCCTTCCACAGAAATTGCAGAGGAATTGGCTGTGCGTCTACCAAAAAATGGCGGCGCATTCATTCAAATGGAAGATGAAATAGCTTCCATGTGTGCCGTTTGCGGCGCATCCTTAGCAGGTGCCAAAGCCATGACCGCAACGTCAGGCCCCGGCTTTTCTTTAAAGCAAGAGGCCATAGGTTATGCGTGTATGGCTGAAATTCCATGCGTTGTGGTCAATGTTCAGCGTACAGGTCCGTCTACCGGCCTTCCGACCAAGGTATCTCAAGGTGACGTTAATCAAGCACGTTGGGGAACGCACGGCGATCACAGCAAGGTTGTGTTGACGGCTTCGTCCATTCAAGACACGTTTGAAATCACCATTGCGGCCTTTAATATTGCGGAAACATTTCGTGTTCCGGTTATTATTTTGCTGGATGAAGTGGTGGGGCATATGCGTGAAAAGCTTGTTATCCCACCACAAGGGGAGATTGAAGTTGTCGAACGCTTGCAAACTAACGTAAAAGAAGGATATATTTATCACCCCTACTTGCCCCGAGAAGATGGACGCTTGCCCTTCTCTGATTTTGGCGGCAAGCATCGTTACAATGTCACCGGTTTATATCATGATATTTTTGGCTTTCCCACGGAAAAACCCGATGTTGTGACCACGGCTATCCATCATTTGGTGGATAAGGTGGAAAACCGTGCGCATAGGTTGGCTCGCTTTAAGGAATATCATCTTACGGATGCAGAACATGTTATCATTTCTTATGGGTCTTCGGCACGTTCGTCCAGAGAATTTGTGGAAGCCCGTCGACATAAGGGCGATCGAGTGGGGCTGCTTGAACTACAAACATTATGGCCTTTTGCCGGTCAGATAGTGCGTGAAAAGACTAAGCACGCCAAGAATATTTTTGTGGTGGAAATGAATATGGGGCACATGAAGGAACAGGTCAAACGTGCTGTGGTTAATCCCGAGCGTGTATTTTTGATCAACCGCATGGACGGAATGTTGGTTAATCCTAAGGATATTGGCGCAGTTATGCGTACCATTGAGGGAAGGGGGTTTTAAAATGGCTTTTAAAGATTATATCCGTGAGCTTTTTTTCCCGCATTTGTGGTGCCCCGGTTGCGGACATGGAACCATACTCAACAGCATTCTCCATGCCGTAGACGA
The DNA here is from genome assembly GCA_964369515.1 of uncultured Desulfovibrionaceae bacterium. GTDB lineage: Bacteria > Desulfobacterota > Desulfovibrionia > Desulfovibrionales > Desulfovibrionaceae > CAYJAD01. The sequence continues at coordinate 5,922 of CAYJHK010000073.1, read as the reverse complement.
GCTTAGCCTTAAAAATGCTGATATTTCCATGGTTTCCGGTATTGGTTGTTCGGCACGTATTTCCGGTTATTGTGATTTTCACACCATGCACACCATGCACGGACGTGCTCTGGCTTGCGCTACAGGGCTTAAGCTTGCCCGACCTTCGCTTAATGTTATTGTACCCATGGGCGATGGGGATGCCACGGCCATTGGCGGTAATCACTTCATTCACGCTTGTCGTCGCAATATTGATCTCACTGTTATCGTTATGAATAATAGAATTTATGGCATGACGGGCGGTCAGTATTCGCCTTTGTCCGGCGAGGGTATCCTAGCCACCACTTCACCTTATAAAAGTATAGATATGGCCTTTGATACCATGGAATTGGCTCTTGGAGCCGGTGCCAGTTTTGCGGCACGTACCACCACGTTTCATGCACGAGAATGTATTTCACTTATTAAAAAGGGTATTGAACATAAGGGGATTTCAGTTATTGAAATCATGTCGCAATGTCCCACGTATTTTGGGCGCAGAAATAAAATTGGCGGTGCTGTGGAAATTATGGAAACCTACCGTGATGGAACAGCTCCCCTTGGTTCTAAAAAATTGGAAGAAAATCCGAATCTTATTGCAAGAGGCATTTTCCGTGATGTGCAAAGACCTGAATACTGCGAAGAGTATGCAAAATTAGTTGCAAAGGTGCAGGAGTAAGTTATGGAAACACAACGTTTTTTATTATCAGGTTCCGGCGGACAAGGCGTTATTTCCTTGGCCATCCTCTTGGCAGATGCAGCCAGTACCTTTGGCGGATATAATGCCCTGCAATCTCAATCCTATGGGCCGGAAGCTCGTGGCGGAGCAACTCGCTCGGACGTTATTATCAGCAATGGCCCCATCTATTATCCCAAGGTAACCCAACCCAATTATTTTGTGGCGTTAACCAATGAGGCCATGAATAAGTATTTGCCGCTGGTGCGTCCGGGGGGGCTTGTTTTGTATGACAGTGACCTTGTGTACGTGGATCCGCGTGTGGATGCCTTGCTTAAGCCGCTTCCCATGTATCAAGCAGTTATGGAAGCACTTGGCAAAGCTCAAGCCTTTAACGTGGTGGTGCTTGGAGCGCTCATTACCTTAACTCACGTTATGTCGGTGCAAGCAGCTGAAAGTGTTCTTGAAAATCGTTTTGCTCCCATGTTTCACAAAAACAACCTCAAAGCATTGCACTTAGGACTTGAGATGGCAAAACCATTGGTGGATTGATTTTATTGTAATTTATAGAAAACGTATTAAACCCCTGTGTTCATGGCATAGGGGTTTTTCGTGCAAATCATCATAAGAGATTTTCCGCTTAATGATGATGGGCTTGACATATGTCTTTAACTATTACATACTGCCACTCTAAATCATTTTTATGAGGGGAGAAATTATGTTTCGTATTTTACTGATGCTTGTGTTGACATTGGGAATGTTTGGCGGTGTTTGTGAAGCTGCCACAAAAAAGTATGTTGTCGCTTCCGACGGCACTTGGCCTCCAATGGAGTATTTAGACGATAAAAAGCAAATTATGGGCTATTCGACCGATTATTTGCGCGCCATAGCCAAGGAAATGGGCGTGGAATTTGAAATCCGCAACGTGGCGTGGGATGGCATTTTTGCCGGTGTTGCCGCAGGAAACTATGACATTGTGGCATCATCGGTGACCATTACCCCTGAGCGTCAAAAACAATTTCTTTTCAGCGATCCCTATTGTGAAATTCGCCAAGCACTTATTGTTCCTTTGAATTCCAACATCAAAACTTTGGAAGATTTGAAGGGCAAGAAAGTTGGCGGTCAAATCGGAACAACCGGTATCTTTGTAATGCAAAAAGCCAATGTTGGTGCCATTATTCGTGAATATGATGACGTGGGTCTTGCTGCTCAAGATATGGCCAACGGTCGTATTGACGCCATCATGGCTGACGGACCTGTTTCCAAGTATTATGCCAACAAGCGCGCTGATTTCAGCAATAAATTCAAAGTCGTTTTAGAAACTCCCGACGTTGAATATTATGGCTTCACCATGAAAAAAGGCCAAGAAGAATTAGCTAAGATTTTGAATGAAGGCATTAAGCGTGTTAAAGAAAAAGGCATTGAAAAAGAATTGATGCTTAAGTGGATGGGCGCAGAATAATTGTTGAAAATATAAAAAATTTCTGAAAGTCATGGCTTTGGTCGTGACTTTCAGGAATATATGGACATTCACATGCCGAATAATAAAGATCATACGGAAACTGGCAGAACAAAAGAAAGCGGAAACATTCGCATTATTGTCAGTGATGGGGTCAATATCCCCGACCCTAAAGAATGGCGCTTGATAAACGCTTGGTCCCTCTCTCTTTTTGGAGCGGTGGTTACCTTGCTTGCTCTTTGCTTTATCTGGCCAGATCCATATCTCTCCATTGTAGCGTTTTTGCCTGACGGCTTATTGGTAACTTTTCAAGTGACAGCGCTGTCTATTGTTTGCGCTATTCCCTTGGGATTACTCACGGGGCTTGGGCGTATTTCCAGCAACCGCTTTATTAATCTCATTGCCTCAACCTATGTGGAAATCATTCGTGGTATTCCCTTGCTTGTGCAAATATTTTATATATATTATGCGCTTGCCAAGTTCTTGAACGTCAGCGGACTTATGAGTGCGGTTATAGCCATTTCTTTTTGTTATGGCGCTTATATGGGCGAAGTCTTTCGTGCAGGAATTTTGGCTATTTCCAAAGGACAAACGGAAGCCTCCCGCTCTCTTGGGTTTAACCGCTTGCAAACCATGTTTATGGTCATTTTACCGCAAGCTTGGCGCACAATCTTACCGCCGGTTGGCAATGAGTGCATTGCCATGCTAAAGGATACGGCGCTTGTGTCTGTTATGGCCATGCCAGACCTTATGCAAAGAGGAAGATCCTTTGCTGCAAAAACGTATTTATACTTTGAAACTTACACTGTTATTGCACTTTTTTATCTTATTATCACGCTTCTCTTGTCCAAATGCGTGAGCATCATGGAAGGGAGGTTGAATTATTATGACAAACGAAAATAATCAGAGCATCATCAGCATTCAAAATGTTTGGAAATATTTCGGTGAATTTCCTGCTCTGCAAGATGTGAGCCTTGATATTCATAGCGGCGAGCGTGTGGTCATTATTGGGCCGTCCGGATCCGGCAAGTCCACACTCTTGCGTTCAGTTAATCGTCTGGAAGAGGTGGATCAGGGTAGCATTGTCGTTGACGGTAAGGAAATTACCAGCGATGAACATGACATAAATCTTATCCGTCAAAATCTTGGTATGGTATTTCAACAGTTTAATCTTTTTCCACACAAAACTGTTTTGCAAAACTTGACCATGGGGCCCATAAAGCTCAAAAATGTCCCCAAGGCAGAAGCGGCGGAGCAAGCCTTGCTCTTACTCAAAAAAGTGGGCATTAGCGAAAAAGCCAATGTCTTTCCGGCGCTTTTATCCGGTGGACAGCAGCAGAGGGTGGCCATTGCCCGTGCTCTGGCCATGCAACCAAGTATTATGCTTTTTGACGAACCAACGTCTGCACTTGATCCGGAAATGGTGGGTGAAGTTTTGGATGTTATGGTCAATCTTGCCGAAGAGGGAATGACCATGGTTTGTGTTACGCACGAAATGGGTTTTGCCCGCACCATAGCCGACCGTATTATCTTTATGGACCATGGCAAGATAGTAGAAACCGGCTCGCCGGATCAGATTTTTGCATCACCAAGAGCACCACGCCTCAAGCAATTTTTAAATCAAATACTCTAATGAGCAAGATTGCTGTGGCCGTCAGTGGGGGTGCAGATTCTCTGTATGCCCTTGTCCGTCTTCATGAGATGGGACACGAACTTATAGCCATACATGGGCTTTTTTTAGCCGGCGAGACCGATGACAACGCTTTGGAATTGCTTGAAAAATTATGCTCACTGCGATGCATTCCTTTGCATATTATTGACTTTCGCAGCGCATTTGACCAAGAAGTCATTTTACCATTTTTGCACGACTATGCGCTGGGAATTACGCCAAATCCCTGCGCTTTGTGTAATGCAAAAATAAAATTTGGGCTACTTATGGACAGTGCCCTTGCTCTTGGTGCGGAACTTTTTGCCACCGGACATTATGCCGCCTTAAATATTGAAGATACCATGGATGATGTGACAAAAAGTCCTTTGAGTAAGGGGCTGGATATGCACAAAGATCAAAGTTATTTTCTGGCCTTAGTGGCACGAGAGCGACTTTTGTCTTGTCTTTTTCCCCTTGCACATACGCAAAAAACTGAAAACATATCCTATTTAAAACAACACAATATAATTGCGCCCATTGCCAAGGAAAGCCAAGAAATTTGTTTTGTGCCCGACATTCATAGCAGTGCCTATCGCAATTTTGTGCTGGAAGAAGCCAAAAAAAGGCAGATACATTTGGGAAAAGGCGGCAATATGTATGTAAGGACAGCAGAAACCGAATTGCTTGTCCCCGAAAAACAAGGCGGCAAGCATGGGGGCTTGTGGCAATACACCGAAGGCCAAAGGCGTGGGCTTGGTGTTGCATGGTCAGAACCACTCTATGTCTGCGAAAAAGATAAAAATCGTAATGCACTTATCCTCGCCTCTCAAAAAGATGCCGTCTTAAATGCCTGCACCGTTGAACGGCTCAATTTTTTTGTACAACCTAAGTTTTGGCCTTGGGACAATCTCCTTGTGCGCTTACGCTACAGGCAAAAAGAGGTAGCTGCGCATGTAATATATGATAACAATATGTTGTTTATACAGTTTTCCAAACCGCAACCTCTCACCGCACCGGGGCAAGTGGCCGTTATTTATAACGAACAAGGGCATGTCCTAGCCGGAGGTATCATCAGTTCTGTTCGCTAGCATTCAGCTTTTTTGATCAAAGGAAGAACTTGACAAGTTCGAGTTTACTTTGTAGTTGATATGCATATTATATGCCATAGTGCATGAAAACGATTTTTGTTATAAACATTTTTTAAGCTCTCTTCTAAGCGGAAGAGCGTCCTTTCTTCTACAAAAAAGTAAATATAATTGAGGTATGTTATGTCAGTAGAATTCAGCTTAAATCAACAAGAACAAGTAATTTTAGGAAAACTGGCCTGCCTCGCCATCTGTGAAGGCTTACACATTGACCATGAACCCTTTCCGGAAGTTGAGTCAGGCACATTGACCGAAGAACTCGGTTGTTTCGTGACCTTGAACCTCAACGGGCGGCTGCGTGGCTGTATTGGTTCCATTGTGGGCACTGAGCCGCTGTACAAAAATGTGGTTCGTATGGCTAAAGCAGCGGCCTTTGATGATCATCGCTTCCCGAAGCTAAACGCAACTGAATGGAATGAGGTGCAGGTGGAAATATCGGTGCTTGGCCCCATAACCGCTTGTCCGGACGTGAACACCATTGAAATCGGGCGACACGGACTTGTTTTGGCTTATGGTAATTCCCGTGGTGTGTTTTTACCGAAAGTTCCCGTGGAACAAGGATGGAACTTATTGCAATATATGGAAAATCTTTGCCATAAAGCCGGAGTGCACAAGGATACATGGAAGGATGCCAAAGCACAAATTTATTGGTATGAAACCCTAGTATTTGTTGTGGATAAATGATTCAAGGACGTTTTGAGTGCTTATGTGCTTGAGGGGCTAAGAAAACGTTATTAGCTAAAAAGCTTTCCTATGCTCCTTAACCAAAATTCATGCTTCATCAGAAAATTAATACCTGTACATAATTCACAAAGGCATAGTGAAAATTTTGCGCCACGTAAAATGAGCCGGAATTCAATTCCGGCGCTCTCGAAGGGGTATTTGGAGTGAGCGTGCCTTTCTACGCAGAGTTACATATGAAATCACGTGATTCCGAATGTGTTAATAATTCTCATTAACATATAAAAATTTCTTGGCT
>CAYJHK010000072.1:0-9236 GCA_964369515.1 uncultured Desulfovibrionaceae bacterium | reverse complement strand
AATTAGAATGCCGTGGGCACAAAGGACATTATGCAGATGTCTCTTTTTCAACGCACTGTTAAAGCGTTTTTTGACATAATAGTGTATACGGACAATGTTTGCAGGCGGTGGAACGCCTTGGTAGAACGGTTTTTGTGTATTGCAGGTGTCGCACCACAAAGGTCAATACTTCCACAATGCGCTCATTGATGATGATTGCACGGTCGGCATATTCTACATTTTTGAGGAAATACAGCTCTTCACCGCTATTTGCCAGTGAAACAAAGGCGGCATCCAGCACCTCGGCTGTTTCGCCGCACTGATGTTGACAAAGATACAAATAACACGGCAGCTGCAAGGACGGAAAAGCTTCGCTCACTTTTGTGAGTAGTTCGTGGCTGTCGGCTAGGTCTTGCGCAGAATCGCTTGGCGTCCAGCTATTGATTTGGTCAAAGAGGCTCATATCCAGAAAGGCATTCTTACCGGAAATATTAACATTTGTTCCGGTTTTATAGTCAAGAATAACCAAACCCTCATATGCTACCTTATTACACTCGTGGGCAGTACGCCTATCGACACGGTCAACCTGTCCTCTGATGGAAAATGTTTCGCCATAATAACCGCTTATGGGTGCAGAAAATACTCGTTCCATATGCTCAATGTGGGTGTAGCCGCACGGGATTTGCCTTTGTTGGGCTTGCAAAAAGTTCTCAAGTCGCAGGGGGGCAACCATGCGTAAATATGTCTTATTTTGTGGCGAAAGGCTGTTTTGTAAGTAGCTTAGGGAAAATTGTTGCTGAAAAATATCCAGCAGGTTTCGCAGCGTTGTTTCATTAAATTCAATCTTTTGACTGCCCTGTTGCTCAAGCTGCACGCTAAAGGCTTTATGTAGTGCACGGTGAACAAGCTCGCCCACTCCCGTGAAATCATCACCTTCATTTACTTCTTCTAAGGTGCCAAAACCAAAGACATATTGCCAGAAAAATCGTTGTGGGCAACTTAGGTAGGTATTGAGCTTTGAAGGCGAAATGCCGTACTCGAGCATGGAAGTGATTTTTGCACGCATTTCGGGGGTTACTTGCATGGTTTGGTCTTTAAATTCAAGAGGATACAATGGGCAAGGGACTGTGTGTAAGGGGGCTGTGTCTTTTTCTATAATGCGACTTTGGCGACATTCCTCTTCCCAGAGATAGATGTCCACAAAGCGACTACGTGCTTTTTTATTGTCTAAAAGCTCCGAACCCGGCATCCCTTCTTGCCAGTAAAAATAGACATTTTTCGCAGAGCAGAGCAGGCAATGCAAGGTAAAGGCCATCACCCGTTCACGTTCTTGTAAGCCCGGCAAGCCAAAAACCGGCCGCAATGATTCGGGTAATAATGGATCTGTAGGTTTGAAGCCCGGCAGCGCACTGTCAATGGCATCGAGAATGAAGATATTTTCAAAATGTAAAAGGCGTGTTTCCAGCATACCGATGATTTGTAGTCCGGTGATGGGATCGGCTTCAAAGGCCACACGTTCTTTACCGATAAATTGGCGACACAGTGCGAAAAGTGCTGCGGGCGGTAAGGGCATGTGCGCAAGGCAGGAGTCCTGAAGTTGCGGAATAACTTTATGGATGAGGCGGTACATGCTTTCCGCATCTATGTCATGGCGGTCTAAAAAATCGGTACAATGGCGTAAAAGTAGTTGACACAGATCATATAAGGCCGCACCAAGTTCGTGCGCACTCTTGGCCTTGGCAAAATTATGTACAATGCAGGTGAGTAGACTATGCAAAAAAGGTGTTGATTCAGCCACATATGAGGGATGTAACTGCCATGATTGCAGTAGTTCTTCTATGCTGATAAAGCGTTTACCGCTACGCAAAATTTTTTCCAAGCAGGTAATATCTGCCTCCAAAGAGTGGATTGGTACGCTTACTTGCGCATTCGGATGAAGCGTTTCTGTACCGCCGGTTACGGAAAATCGCAAAGCCTGCACATAGGGATGCCGCAATGCATACAAAAGTTCTCGCCAGTAATAATGCCGTTGCTCGCTCGTATGATTTTCAGATTCGGCGATTTTGGCCGTCTCCGACTCCATGGACTGTGCTTGCGGACGTGCGTCTTCCATACGTACTTCTTCTTGCAGGCGTACCCCTTCTTGCAGGCGTAAAAGTATGTCGATGAAGGCAAAAAGGGATGACTTTTCCAGTGGATAACCCATGGATACGTTGAAATCGACGTTGGGCGGCAAATGGTGTAATGTAGGGATGAGCAAGTCGGGAGATGTCAAAACCACAGCAGAACTTGGTGTTTCCATGTACTCGTTATCTTGAGCATTATTTGCAGATGGCCTGTGTTTTTCCTGTAAGTTGCCTTGCAAAGCGAGTAATTGAGAATGAACATCGTATGCAGCCACAAAGTGTAGTTGCGCCGCATTGCCCGAAGGTTGTGCAGCAAGCACGCATTGCGCATTCCAGCGGCGCAACCAAAGGGCATGGTCTTGGCAGGAAAAGTGAGCATTGTCGTTCTTTTCCGCACTTACAAGGGTGGGATCGCTATAAATACATACATGCGCTCCGTCTTGCCATAACGCTTTGAGTAGTTGCTCGTCGCATTCAGTTAAGACATTGAAACCAATCAAGAAAACGTGCTGATTGCGTTCGCTCTTGCTCTGAAGTAAGTCCGGAATAAGTAGGGGATTTTCTTGTAGAGCTTGCACTGTGCGCATACTGCTTAAAGCTTTTGTTGTGAAACCTTCTTGCTCAAGGGTCGCAAGATAGTACGCAAAAATATCGCCAAGTGCGCCCAAGAGTTCTGCAGCCAAGGGTGACACTTCTTCTTCGGTGTGTGCAATATTTTGTATGGGTGCGAGTTGCTGCATACACTCTTCAAAAAGTGTAAATAGGCGTAATCCCCACGGTAAAAATTGCGCAAAATCCAAACGGCTAAAGGCATTGAAGGTGGCGTTGTCGTGTTGCATCTTGGAAATTGATTTGAAAAGAAGATAGACAGCATCAAGTTCCGTGGCTTCACGTAGATTATGCCGGTCGACGAGACTTTCTTGAACGTTTTGAAAAAGTTGCACCATTTCTGTGACTGTCAGCATATTGGGCAAAAAACAAGGGCGTGGGAGCTTTGCATATAGAAGATCATTCAAATAGCGTCGTGGCCGTGAATGCGGCATGATAATGCTTACTCGGCTCAAATCGTTGTGGCTTACATCACAAATATATTTGATGACTTCCGGTAAAAATGGCTTGTCCCAAGGGAAGAGTGTAAAAGCGTGTTGCATATTATATGTCACCTTGCCATTGCGGCACTGAAGAAAGGTCTGAAAAACTATTGTCTTGCACCATGCGGCACTTTTTAAGGTCAAGATATATGAGCATCCCTTCACTCTTGCGTATGGATTTGGACGCATTGGCGGCTATGTCATCTAAGAGCTTTATATATAACTGCATTTTTGTGATGTGCTCTGCATCGATTTGGCCGGTCTTAAAGTCGATGAGTTTGTAACCGTCATCTGCATGTAGGGGCGGTAAAAGTAAATCCATTCTGTATACAGGATTTTCTTTAATTTTTCCGCCATGTATTTCTGCTGTGCTCAATACGCTTTGCTCGGCCAAGGCGTGGGTAAACCATATATGCATATCTGGCAAGGAGGCGCACCACAAAAGGCTTTCGCTTAACTCTTGCACCAAGGATTCAAGCATGGCCTCATTCAAATGTATGGACATGCGAAAATGTTGAATGCCCATGCGCACAATGTTCTGTAAACGCAGGCGAATTTCCTGTAACTGTGCTTGTGATGTCGCTGGCAGTGTGGGCGCAAAGCGTATTTTTTGCATTGTCTCCAAGCAGTAATGCACCAGCTCTCCTCGTATGCTCGGTTTGATACCGTATTCATTGAGGATTTCTGAGCGGATAAGTTCCTTTAAGGGTTGTCGATAAATTTTTAAGCGTGGCTGCCAGTCCAAAATGCGTGATGGAGCTTCCATAAAATCTTGCGCCTGCCAAGGTGAAGGCTTTTGCGGTAAGGTGGTGGTTTGATTGAGTTCAGTGTGTGCGTTCTTGCTGGTGCCACGGACATAGGGCAAGCTTATTTCAAGCTTTTCAAAAAGAATGTCCAAGGCGGCTGATAAGTATCTGCCTCCGCTCTTGCCCTTGGCCTTACTGTGGAAAAGATGCAATTCTTCTTCGGCACGGGTGCAGGCAACGTATAAAAGGTACAATGATTCTAGGGCATTTTTCACTTGCGAGGTGTAGAATGGTTCGCCTACATATTTTTTTAACGGGACAAGTGCTTTGAGTTTATCAAATGTATGCACAAGAAAAGCGTCATCGTTTTGGATTTCAAAATTCATCCAAGGTACTATAACTACCGGAAATTGTAAGCCCTTTGACTTGTGAATAGTCAATATTTGTACGGCATTGACATTGCTTGGCGTGGGTGTTTTTTCATCTTTTCCTTGTTTTTCCCACAGCTCCAAAAATGTACCGAGCGTAGCTGCGCCTTGTTCTTCGGCACTGTGTACGATTTCCAAAAACCTGCGCAGAAAGGTTTGAGCCGTTTGAAATCGTTCAGAAATCTTCCAAATTCGGTACCATTCCTGTATGCACTCATAGGGAGTAAGCATATTGGCCATACTTGTGAAGGGAGTAAAGACTTTTTTCCAAAATTCCGGCCACTTTTGCGCAAACTCTCGATACAAAGGAGTCTTGGTATTTTCTTGATCTATGCGCCATGTATGTAATTCTTCCAGAGAAGGAGCCATTGTTCCGGTATTGGCGGACGAGTTTGCAGGAACCACGCAACTGAGCATATTTCCCGTAAGTATCGTCCAAAAAGCAAGATTATCTTCCGGGCAGTGTAAAAACGACAGAAAAGCTACGCTTTCGCCAATGAGTGTGTGGCTGTGCAAGAGCAGGCTGTCTTCTGTGATGGCCGGGATTGACCATTGTAAAAGCCACTCTGCCACCAAGGTCGCATGTGCTCTTTTGCGCACAAGTATGGCGATGTCATTCCATGCGTAACGTTCATGTAGTCCTTGCGTCAGCTTTGCCTGTAAAAGCTCTTTTACCGCTTCTTCAAGTTCTGCGGCTTTGAACTCTTCGTCTCCTACTTGTTCTATACACACATAACCGCCGGCTGCATCGTCCTTAACTTCCTGCTTAACTCCCTGAAAAGAAGAGCATATTCTTTTTGCGCCGTTGAGCAGCACGCTTTGCGGACAGTCAGAGCTTATGAGGGAGGCAAGGAGCTTCTTTGCCGTTTCCTCTTGCTCCAAGGGGGCGAATAGGGCGTTGTTGGTCAGTACGATATTTTCCTTACTGCGCCAATTTTTGGGCAAAGTTTTTGTAAGTGGGGTGGCTTTGTCAATAAAATCTTCATCTTGCAAGACTTCATCAAAGAGGGCAGAGTCGCCGCCACGCCAACCGTAGATGGCCTGTTTTACGTCGCCCACAAAGGTTACGGAGCCTCCACGGGAAAGAGCCTCCACCATGAGTGGACTGAGTGCGTGCCATTGTTCTCTGCTCGTGTCTTGAAATTCATCCAGCAGGACATGGTGGATGCTGCTGCCAAGTCGACACAGGGCGGCAGGTACGCCGTGCTCAAAATCCAAGATTTCACGGGCATATTTTGCCATAAGACTGTTGGGGACTTTACCGTCTTTTCTTTGTAAAATTTCAATATGTTCTCGTATTTTTTGCGCCAATTCCAAAAATGGATAGAGTGCAAGGGCATCGTTTATGATGGCATGGGTATCACAGAGCTTACTGCCCACACTTTGCAACGTGGCATAAACCTTTTCCGCCTCTGCCGATGCCATCCCCTTGCTTGCTTTGTTCAAAAGGTCGTCAAAGCACGCTTTGCCAAAATAAGCCGTCTTCACGGCGGAGACATCGCAATCTGCACATTTTTTGAGGAATTTATTAGCGTTGGCGGAGACATTGAGTTTCTCTTGCTGGCTGAGCTGCACAAGCCTAGCCCCGGCCTTGGAAAAATCTTTCTTGTATGTCTCTAAGAGTGTTTGCAGTTCCTGCGCAGAGCTGAGAGGCGGTAAGTCTTCTGTTAACAAAAACTGCACCATGGGAAAGAGTTTGCCTTCAATTTTTTTCCCAATGCTAAAGCCGCCGCTGGCCGATTGATTGATGATGGACTGGCAAACATTTTCCAGTATTTCTGACAGTTCAGTGTCTCCGGCGTCTGCTTGCTCCAAAAGTAGTTCCAGTATGGGCTGTACCATGTCTTCCAAATTAAAAGAGCTTTCAAAATCAGGTGAAAATCCCAGCGACAAAGCCGAAGTGCGTACAATAAGATGTAAAAGGCTGTCGATGGTACGGATGTTCAACGCACTGTAGCCACGCAAAATGGTTTCAATCCATGCTTGTGCCTGTTCCGGCGGCATAAGCGCATCCTTAATCGGTGGATTTAAAGCCAATTCCTTAAGCCGCTTAAGAATTCTGTCCTTCATTTCTTGAGTAGCCAAATTGGTGAAGGTAATAGCCATGATGTCGCCCCATGATATGGAGGGAGGTGTGGAGGGAGGCGTGGAGGGAGACCCCGATGTGTGCGCAGAGCCGGATACTGTTGCAGATGTAACGGAAGAATGAAGCCCACAGTATGGATTGTGGGCTTTTATGGAACTGTGAGCAAGAAATTGCAAAAAACGTCGGGTGATTTCGTAAGTTTTCCCTGAACCTGCGGAAGCTTTTACTTGCTCAATATGTGACATAGATTATATTTCCTATTATTTTTTGTCGTTATACACCATGCCGGATAAGATTTCTTGCCCTGTGGACTCAAGCACGGCACGCCATAATTCAGATTGGATATTCAATTTACGCCGTCCTCGTGTGACGAGGTCCAAGGGTAAGTGTACAAAATGATCTTGCAATTTTGCAACTACCATATGTGTGCGACCGGACATAGCTGCATGTACGGCGTGTTGACCTAAAAATCCACAATATACGCTGTCGTAGGCATTGGCTGCCACCGAGCGTATCATATAACTTGGGTCAATCATTTTAAGGACAAAGGGGAATTCTCTGCCGTTGAAATATGTTTCGATTTCATTTTTAAGTAGACTGAAAATGTCGCCAAGTACACGATTTCCGGAGGCATCGGTTTCTTTATTTTCTTTCAACAGGTGCGCACCTGCTCCTTCTGCCACCACAATAACGGCATGTTGGCGTTTCAAGAGGCGTTGCTCAAGTGCGGGTAAGAGTCCGCCTTCGCCATGTAGTTTGAATTGCGCTTCCGGCACGAGCACAAAATTGACATCTTTCAAAGCTAAGGTAGCTTGAGCGGCAATAAAGCCCGATTCACGCCCCATGAGCTTGACAAGGCCGATGCCGTGATGTGCGCACACAGCTTCGGTGTGTGCAGAGCGAATGGCGCTGGTTGCTTGCTCTACAGCTGTATTAAATCCAAAGGATTGTTGTACAAAATTTATGTCATTGTCAATGGTTTTGGGGATGCCGATGACGGAAATCTTGAGTTGTCGTGCTTGCACCTCATTGCTGATGCTCAGTGCCGCCTTCATGGTTCCGTCACCGCCAATGACGAAGAGAATGCTAATATTCATGCGTTCCAGCGTATCAACTATGTATTCAGCCGATTGCGGTCCACGAGACGTTCCGAGAAATGTACCGCCAAACATGTGAATATCAGCCACTTGGTTTGGCGACAGCTCAAGTACCTTATGTCCAAATTCAGGAATAAAGCCCTCGAGCCCGTAGCGAAAACCCAATATACTCGGAACCTTATAGGCGTGATGTGTCTGCATCACCAAGGAGCGAATGACATCGTTGATGCCGGGGCACAGGCCGCCGCAGGTGACAATGGCGCATTTGGCACGGCTTGGCTCAAAGTAGAGTTTTTGCCTTGGTCCTGCTGCTTCAAGTTGTATGGAGGTTGGTTCCGTTAATTCGGCGGATACCTCCGGCCCCACAAAGAAGTTTAATTTTGTATCTTCGGTCCACATGCCATAGGGCAGTTTTGATTCAATTTTTCTTTTCCCAAGGCAAAGTATGTCTGTTGAAAGGCTAGGCTCATTTACCATTATAAACTCCTTTCTATATCTGTTTAAAGGTTTATGTGTTTTGGGTTGTTATGATTAAAGACCTCTACGCAATTCCTAAAACTGATAAAATACATGGATTGTTTCGTTGCAATCGCAATGACTTTCGTCATAAAATCAAGTCATTGCGAGGAGCGCAGCGACGCAGCAATCCATGCCTTTTTGAATTATGCAGACATCTTGATTAATGTGGCAAGTTCAACTCGGCGGCTTTTTGACCCATGGCATTTATGGATAAAGTCAAAAAGGCATCCAAGTCCAGCCCGATTTTTTCACATTCTTTGATATTTTCACGGCTTACGGAGGCGGCAAAAGCCTTGTCTTTCATTTTTTTCTTTAAGCTTTTTGCTTGCATACCTGTAATTCCCGTGGGTCTGACAAGGGCAGCGGTGACTACAAGCCCGGTGACGCTTTCGCCGCAGCGCAAGGCAAAGTCCAAACTATTTTCCGGTTTTGTACCGTTCATTTCGCCGTTATGTGCACGTATGGCTTGCAAGGCTTCGGGGGGTAATTTTCCTTCCAGAAGTTCACAGCCCACCAACCCGTGCTTTTCGGGGGTTTGTGCTGTTTGCGCATAATCAACATCGTGTAAAAGTCCGGTAAGTGACCAGATGTTAATATCTTCGTTTAAATGCTCGGCAAGAGCTTGTAAAATCACCTCCGAAGCCAAGGCGTGTTGTATTAAAAATTCCTCTGTGGTGTGCGCCTGCACCATTTCCAGAGCTTCTTGGCGTGTAATATAATTTGACATTTTATGATCCTTATGGAGTAAAAGTGGTTGTGTGCAATGCATTTTTTTTTGCAGTGCTGGATAAGATATAGAGCATAAAATTCCCCATGGCAAGGGAAGAGATTGTATAAAAAAGTGATTATATTTTATGTTGTTGTGTTATTTGAGGAAGCATTGCATGAGTAATTGCACAAGTGAGACCTCTGCGCAATTCAAAAGGCATGGACTGCTTCGTCGCTTCGCTCTTCGCAATGACTTGATTTTATGCCGAAAGTCATTGCAACCTAGGTTCCCGAATGTATAATGATCTAGTACAAAAAAAGTTGTATGAATTTCTTCAATATATTTCGCTTGCTGCAAAAGTCAAGGGACGTTCGTTCCTCACTCTAAAGCCCTTGACTTTTTCGCGCGCTCCATATTTGACACTTACGACGGCTCCGGGGGCAATTCACGTGATT
>CAYJHK010000071.1:0-9258 GCA_964369515.1 uncultured Desulfovibrionaceae bacterium | reverse complement strand
TACTGAATAATAAGCCCTTGCGAAAGTAAGTCTTGTAGACGTTTTTCGGCATCTTTTGGATTAATTCCCTGTTTTTCTGCGATATGCGGTAAGTTATCCACGGCATCACACGAACGAATATACAGAGGTTGCAAGTCGTTTTCGTGATAATCGGCCTGTGCTGCCAATTGGTGCAGTGCGTCAAAGCTGGGGTTTTTTATGGGCACAAAATGAACGGCGTGGGTTGCGGGTAGTTTTTCTTCATTATAATGTTTTTGTATTGTCTGAAAGTTTTTCATCAGTCCCGAACCGAGCACGAAGACGGGGATTTCATCTTCAGCCAAGCGGCATAATTGTTGCGCAGCTTCAGCAGGGCTGATGAGCGTAACGTCATCTATGGGATTGGGTAAGGGTAGCCCATGAGTATTTGGCATGTCCACGATTTCTGATGGAGCCTCGCTTTTCGGAGTATTCACTAAAAAATGTTGGCAGTGTACGAGGTTGCGCCGTGCATGGGTGAGTACACAAATATGCAGACTTTTTAGGGGCTGAAGGTTGTGATTATTAATGGTAAACAGCTGTAAAGAAAGTGTATGTGCCAATGTCTGCATGTAGTCGATGGAGGCGTTGCGAGCTTTGGTAATACGCCTTATGGCTGCAATGGTGCTCATGATCAGGCGTATGCCGGTAAAGCTTCCTGGGCCGTGCACGCAGGCAAAGCGTTGTATGTCAGCCGGCGAGAGCTTGTGTATTGCGCACAAATTTTGCAGAGCCGGCGTCAATATTTCTGCGCCTTTATTGGTGGCATAAAAGCTCTGTGCACTCAGTATTTCAGAGGATGCCCCGGAGTCATTTACTTCACTTTGACTCAAAATAACAGTAAGTTGTCCTTCAGAGGCATCAAGGGTGCACATGATTACATTTTTATCTGTCTTCATGTGCGAATCCCTTTAGCTGAAATTATGCTCAGTCTGTTCATAACTATGGTTTTATTCCCAAAATCCCTTTACCAGACGCCAAATATCATTGAAAGTTGCCAAAATCATAAGTGCGATTAGGAGGAAAAATCCTACTTGTGTCAAGATATGACGCACACGAGATGATAGCGGTCTTCTGGCTATTATTTCAATGGTATAGAAGACAATATGTCCACCGTCAAGAACCGGTATGGGGAGGAGATTTAAGATACCGAGGTTTATGCTGATAAGTGCTGCCAGGCCAAGCACTTCCGCAAGTCCTTGCTCCGCTTGTTGTCCAACCAACTGCGCAATCATAATGGGGCCACCCACTTGGTCAAGGGGAACAACACGCTGGAAAAGCTTTACAAATCCCGTCCAAGTAAAGACCACCATGTCCCAAGTGCGTATGGCTCCCACCTTGGCTGCTTCCACAAAGCCCACGGGACTATGGAAAACTTCATTGGCCGCATGGACACCTATGGCATAGGATTCCACGGTTTCGCCAAAAATATTTTTGCGGCTCATGGTTTTGGCTGTAAGTGTCACATCAAGTGTTTTTCCGCTACGTGCAATGCTCACTTGCATGGGCTTACCCTTGCTTTGCTCAATGGCGCTGGCCATGGAAGACCAGTTGTCTATGGTTTGACTGTTAATGGAGACAATTCTGTCCTTGGCTTGCAAACCGGCCTCTTTGGCGGCGCTATTTTCCAGCACAGATCCCACAACCGGTAAAAGATATTGTTGACCATAGCCATAGGCAAGCCCCCAGCACAGCAGCCACGCCAGCAGTATGTTGGCAACGGGGCCGGCAACGACCACAAGTAAACGCTGCCACGCAGGGCGCAGTGCAAAACTTTCTTCCTTGATGAATCCCTCAGGTAGTTCAGCATCCACATCTTCGCCAACGAGCGCGCAATAGCCACCCAGAGGAATGAGTGATAGGCAATATTCTGTTTTTCCGTGGGTATACTTTAATAACTTTGGCCCAAATCCGAGGGAAAAGGTGCTTACTCCCATGCCAAAAGCTCGTCCCATAAGAAAGTGTCCAAGCTCATGGAAAAAAATCAAGCCTCCCAGTACCACGAGTACATAAAAAATACTTTGTAAAGTTTCAATCATAATTATTCCCGGATGTTTACCCGTGCTCGCAGTGTGCGGCGGGTATTACTGTCTAAGGTTTGTATATGTTCTAACACAAGTGAAACAGCATCTAAATCCTGCCATACATAGCTGCAAGGCATATTTTCATACATTTCTATGGCATCGTGTACAAATTCAGCAATTTGCATAAATTCTATACGTTTATCTAAAAATAATTCCACCGCCACTTCATTGGCCGCATTTAAAACCACACAGGCATCTTGCCCAAGTCTCAAAGCTTTTTCCGCCAAAGCCAAGCAGGGGAAAGCCTCTCTGTCGGGAGCGGTAAAGGTTAAATCGCCCATGCTCAATAAATTCAAGGGGGTGACACCGCTGTCAAGGCAATGGGGAAAGGCTAGACAATGTAAAATGGGCATTCGCATATCGGGCATTCCCAGATGCGCAAATAGTGAATTATCTTGATATTCCACGAAGGAGTGAATTATTGACTGTGGATGTACCACCACGTCAAGCTTTTCTGCCTCTAAGCCGTAAAGGTGATGCGCTTCTATGACTTCCAACCCCTTATTCATTAAGGTGGCGGAATCAATGGTAATTTTTGCTCCCATCGCCCAGTTGGGATGTTTTAAGGCTTCGTCCCTCGTGACGCCTGCCAATTCTTCACGAGTTTTTTGGCGAAAAGGACCACCGGAAGCGGTGAGAATGAGTTTTTTTATTTCATTATCCGCTCGTCCCTTAAGCATTTGAAATAGCGCATTGTGTTCAGAATCCACAGGCAGGATGACGGCACCGGTTTTATGGCAAATGTGTCGCAAAAGAGTACCGGCCAGCACCAAGGACTCCTTATTGGCAAGACAAATAACTTTTCCGGCCGTTGCCGCAGCAACCGTACCTAACAGTCCGGCGGCACCTACTTGTGCCGAAAGTACAGTATTGATTTCATCAAGTGCGGCTAGCTTTTCATAAGCTTTTTTTCCATGGAGGATGTGTGGTCTGTATCCTTCAGCCACAAGCGGTCGCAGAAGTTTGTGCAAAACATCAACTCCTGCTTCGTTGTATACCGCCAAATATTGAGGGCGAAATTTTGCGGCTTGCTCTGCCAATAATTGAATATTAAACGCACCGGCAAGGGCGACGACTTCAAAAAGAGGTGCATGTGCTTCAATAGCTTGCAATGCACTGACACCAATGGAGCCGGTGCTTCCCAGCAGCGATATTGTGCGTTTTGCCTGCATCCATTCAGCTGTTGGAGGTGGTGAGATGTATTGTAAGCTACCAACCGTTGCCGGCCATTGGTGATGTTGCATGTAAGTCCTTAATTATAACGAATACAAAATAGTGACTATATTCTTTGTTGTAAACTATATACAGCGTTCAAAAAATAATATCAGCCCAAGCTCGCCGTTAAAAAAAGACAAACCATTGGTCAAAAACAGCAAAGGCCGGCAGAGCAAAAAGTATGCTGTCTATTCTATCAAGAAAACCACCGTGCCCTGGCAGTAAGGAGCCGGAATCTTTCACATTAACGGCACGTTTCAAGGAAGATTCAAATAAGTCACCCAGTTGTGCAAATATATTTATCAGCAAGCCAAGCAGAGCAAAGTGCCACCATGGCGCAACTCCAAGCCATAGTCCCAGCAAGACGGAAGAAATCAAACAGCCCACCAATGAGCCAAGGGATCCTTCTGCGCTTTTTTTCGGACTCACCCGTGGCCACAGTCTGTGACGCCCAAAATTTATGCCGACATAATAAGCACAAGAGTCTGAGATAATGACTAAACTGAGTAGGTAAAACATCTTTGTGCTTGTCAGATACATGGTGGGCAAAAGTAGTAATGGAATGTAGGCAAGTCCCATCAAGAAAATACTTTCCGGCGTGAAGCTTTCTCGTTCGTCCAATATGTCTATGCGAAAGAGAAATCCCAAAGCGGCAAGAATGAAACCAAGCCCTAGAAATACAAGAGCATCTTGCGGTCGTTGCATATGGGTTAAGACAAGCATTCCAAAGCCAAGGCCAATGGCTAAGACTCTGGAGAGGATGCGTCTATTTCCCCAAAAAAGTGAATAAAATTCCCATAATGCCAAGGCACAGATACTGAGCACCACAAAAAGCAATAAGGCACCCCTTACATACAAGGCAGCCGCAACAATGGAACCTAGGATTATACCTGTCACTACTCGTTTTACATCAAAAGGCGAATTCACGAAATTTGCTCCTCAGTTTTCCCAAATCGCCTTTGTCTGCCGGCAAAGCTTTCAAGTGCTCTGTGAAATTCTGCTTCATCAAAATCCGGCCAAAATGTTTTGGAAAAATAAAATTCACTGTATGCACACTGAAAAAGTAAATAATTACTGATGCGCAACTCACCGCTTGTACGGATAACCAAATCCGGGTCGGGCATGTCCTTTGTATATAAGTGTTCTCGAAACACTTCTTCGGTTATGTCTTCAGCTGCAATATTAGCTTGCACAATGCCACGTACCGCACGCAAAATTTCCCTTCTACTACCATAATTTAAGGCTAAATTCAGATGCAATTTTGTGGGATTTTCAGGAGTTCCTGCCGTGCGTTTTATGGCGTGTGCCAAAGCGGTGCGAGCCATAATCGGCAATTCTTCCGTATCGCCAAAGACATTTAAAGATATGGACTGGCGAATCATGCTCGGCACTTCTTGCTTCAAAAAATCCACCAATAGCGTAAAGAGAGTGCTTACTTCTTCCTTGGGACGTTGCCAATTTTCATGCGAAAATGTGTATAGTGTAAGGTATGGAATGCCCAGCTTGAGGCATTCTGTAACTACTTTCTGCACAGCCTCCGCTCCGGCTCTATGCCCATCAGTGCGCACAAGTCCTCTTTCCTTGGCCCAGCGTCCATTGCCATCCATTATAACGGCAAGGTGTTTTGGAAGATTTTCAGCCATGTAATATTGCCCTATGTTCTCTTATAGTATTTTAAGTTGACATTGCTAGTGTCAACTTTTTAAAGGCACATTTGCTTCGGCACTTAACAGGGCAAATAAATTGCGCTTATGCCTATGCAGTGCTTGACTGCTCTCGCAGTCAAGCTAGTAATTTCAACTGAAAGTACTAAATATTCGCTATTTTTTCCGTCTATATATTCAATTCACAATTAAACACTAAAAACCCATAATTTGGCATCGCATTGCATGGTAGTGGCAGTGTTAAAAGCTGTGCATGTGGTGCTATGTCGGGTAGTTTATTGTTTTAAAGTCCTGAGTATTACAAGTAATTGTACTTTGGGACAAAAAACAAGCTTAAATGTCCATGATTTCTTTTTCTTTAGCTTGACATTTTTTGTCGGTTTCGGCCACATATTTATCGGTGAGCTTTTGTACGTCATCGGTGGCTTTTTTCAGTTCATCTTCAGAAATAGTTTTATCTTTTTCCAATTTTTTCAATTGGTCGTTGGCGTCTCTGCGTACATTGCGCACAGCAATCTTGGCATCTTCGCTGTATTTACGAGAGACCTTAACAAGGTCTTTGCGCCGTTCTTCGGTAAGAGCCGGAATGACAATGCGTATAATTTTTCCGTCATTAACAGGGGTTAGGCCAAGGTCAGATTTGAGTATGGCCTTTTCGACAGCGGCAAAGCCCCCTTTGTCCCAAGGTTGAATGGTTATGGTTTTGCTGTCGGGTACTGCCACGGATGCCAGCTGGTTAATGGGGGTGGGTGTTCCATAATAGTCAACTTTGATATCGTCCACAAGAGACGAACTTGCCCTGCCCGTGCGTAATTTGGAAAAATCTTTATCCATGGCAGCCACGGCTTTTTCCATGCGTTCCTCAGCATCCATCAATACGGTATCTTTAGGCATAATTTCCTCCAAATATAACTTACTTATGTATTTAATTCATTGCTTACAATTGTTCCGACACTTTCGCCGCACACAATGCGAGAAATATCGCCGCCAAACATTTTACAGACTAAAATCGGAACATTATTTTCTTGGGCAAGGGCAAGAGCTGTGGCATCCATAACGCCAAGATGCAAGGCTAAAGCTTCATCATAGCTTACTTGCTCATACTTAACAGCATCTGAAAATTTCATGGGATCTTTATTGTAAACACCATCGACCTTGGTGGCTTTAATGATGGCATCACATTGCAGCTCCATGCCACGCAAGGCTGCGGCTGTGTCGGTGGTAAAATACGGATTTCCCGTACCGGCGGCGCAAATAACCACACGTCCCTTCTCAAGATGGCGCAACGCTCTGCGTCTTATATATGATTCGCAAACTTCTTGCATGGTTATGGCTGATAGCACTCGTGTGGGGTGGCTTTGTTTTTCGAGCATGTCTTGTACTGCCAGAGCATTTAAGACTGTTGCGAGCATACCCATATAGTCTGCGCTTGAACGTTCCATACCCTTGGCAGAAGATGACAGACCACGAAATATATTTCCGCCGCCAATAACCAAGGCAACTTCCAAGCCCATGCTCACCACATTTCCCACTTCTTGACAGATTTTTGCGACGGTATCTACGTCAATACCGATTTTTTTTTCGCCTGCCAAGGCCTCACCGCTTAACTTGAGTAAAACACGTTTGTATTTGAGTTTGGACATGATTATTACACCTTTTTTAAAATTCTTTAGTGGATGTTACAGCCAAGCAAATAAAACTAAATCTACTGTGTCACCATGATCCCATGCTGCACCTTTGAGTATGAACGCTTATAAACAATTAAAAGTAGCACATATATTGTGCTTTGTCACTAGCTCAATGGGGCAAAAAAAATAATCAGTGTTTCCTTAAAATAATTCTATGGTTGTACATGAAGTGTTATGCTATGGCTTTGCCCAAGGTCGTCAAGTACACGCAGGCGATGCTTGCCCACACGCATTGTCCAAAAAAAGGGCGTCTGCGGCGTGCTGCTGCCCACATAGTCTTTATTTACAAACCAAAACAGTTTTTTGGCGTGGGCGGTGCTTGTGCCCAGCAGTGCGAGGGTGTTTTGTGTAGTATTGCTCATATGATAGACAATGCCTTCTTGGGGATTTTGAATGCTGATACTTGAACTTCCAACTGCACCTTCAAAGATTTGTGGGCAAGGTTTGGCGTAGTTTGGCGGCAAGGGTTTATAAACGCCGGCTTCTGCAAATTTCTGATATAATTCGGAAGGCCAAAATTCCCACACCACTTCTTGTGCGTTTTCCGCAGGTCCGCAAAGACGTAGGCCGCTGGCTGGGTCAATCCAGATTTTCCTGTAAATATTGGAGTTTTTAATCGGTGAACGACCGGGGATAAACCACGTGAGCGTTTTTCCGGCGCATAAATCCGTTTGCACATCGCCGGTATCTCGACAAACTTCTATGCGTGTAAGCTTTGTGTCCTTATACTTTTCGCCCAAAACATCCTGTAAATTTTCTTTTAATGCAATATTTAATGCAATATTTCTAAATAAAGGAACTGCGACCCTATTGCCCACCAGCATGGGATTTGAGCTGTTATCAAAATTACCCAGCCACACAGCAAGAATGTACGGCCCAAAGGCTCCTACTGTCCATGCATCCCGAAAGCCATTAGAAGTTCCTGTTTTGTAACGTAAAGGTAACGATTTGCGCCGTGAGTCTTGCGCTGTACCCATGGGATCCAGCATGTATAGCGTTGCCAAGGCCGCTTCGGGCGAAAGCAAGGGAAGCATGGTGTTTTCGCCTATAAGTTCAGGTTCTTGCAGTGTTTTCACCTCTTGCCAGACGCCGCCGTTGGCCAGCATGGCGTATAGCCCCACAAGCTCACGCATGGTTACTTCCGCACCACCAAGTACGAGGCTTAAGCCATAATACCCAACTTTGTGCTTAAAATACACCTTCGCCCGCTGTAAAAACGTGTATAACGAAGGGCTAAGGCGTGCGGCAAGGCTGATGGCAGGTACGTTGCGGCTGAGCCTTAGGGCTTCGTGTGCAGGTAGGGGGCCTTGGAATTGTTTGTCAAAATTTTCCGGATTATATTCTGCAAACCGCTTGGGCGTATCCATGAGCATGGTTTGCGGATGAATAAGTCCTTGGTCAAGAGCCAAGGCATAGATGAACGGTTTGAGTGTGGAGCCGGGAGACCTGCGTGCACGAGTGCCGTCCACTTGCCCATCAATTTTATCGCTGTAGAAATTAGCCGACCCCACCAAGGCACGTACCTCCATGCTTGGCCAGTGTAAGAGGATTGCGCTGGCATTGTGCAAGCCATAAATAGCGTTGTGGGTAATAAACTCTTTAATACGTTCGTTAAGTATATTTTGCAATTCAATGTCAAACGTTGTGTGCAGGGTACGGGGCAGGGTCAGATCTTTCTGTAATTTTTGCGTAAGTTCCATGCTCATGTGTGGCGCAATCATGGGCATGGATTTGGGTGTAAAGATGCGCAAAGGAGCGGCTGTGCTCGTCACTTTTTCCTTGGGGTAGGTACGGTTCCAACTGGCATGGAGGGCTGTGCGTGCTTTATCAAAGCTTGGATGCGGTATGAGTCGCCCTTTTTCGCCACTTTTGAAGGAGCGGGTAATGGGATTTTGCGGGATAAGGGTGAGCGCAAGGGCTTGAGAGCGGCTAAGGGTTTGTTCTGATTGACGGAAATACACTCGAGATGCCGCCGCTATGCCTTCAATATTTCCGCCATAGGGTGCTAGGCTAAAGTAGGCTTCAAGCACACCGTCGTGTCCGTAATGCCAAACCAATTGCAGGGCAAGCAGCATTTGTTTCAGCTTTCCCGGTATGTTGTTGGTAACGAGCTTATAGCGCAGGCGAGCCACTTGCATGGCAATGGTGGATGCTCCCATGCGGCGAGTTCCGCTTAGCGTGCTCATCACCGCACGCAGCAGCGCCAAAGGATTTACGCCCGGGTGACGGTAAAAGTGGCGATCTTCATAAAGTAAAACAGCTTTTTGCACATGTTCGGGGATGTGCTTGAGGTCAATGCGCTGACGATATTTATCGTCGTCGGTAAGTCCCATGCGCATAAGTTCGCCGTTTTTATCTAAAATCATGGGTGAGAAAGACATGTTATCCAAGAGCTTGGGTGCCGGCGCAATGACTATATAGATGAAAAGCAGTAGCAGCGACATTAAACCGAGAGCACTTACGCCAATTAATGCCTGTATGAATTTGTTTTTGCAATATTTTTGAATAAAAGTTTGAAACATAAGCTATCTTTATAAGTATTTGATAAATAAAATGTTTATGTGGCTATTGCCTTTAGTCAGTTTTTTT
>CAYJHK010000070.1:0-9380 GCA_964369515.1 uncultured Desulfovibrionaceae bacterium | reverse complement strand
ACAAAAAATATCGCAAATTAGAATGCCGTGGACAATGGGAAGGGACTTTATATATAAAAACCCTTCCCACTTTTATGAAAATTTCTGAATAAATAATTGTTCTTTCAACAATTATCCGTGATGTGCAATAAGCAATTCATGAACTTGCTTAATGGTTCCGGGGCGTGGATTGTTGCCCATGAGGCGAGCTGCACCAACAGCACGGGTGGCAATACCTTCAAGGTCTTCTTTTTTCACGCCATAAGGTGCAAGACCTTCTTTAATATCAAGGTCTTTAAGTAATTGGCTCATGAGCACAGGGGCTTGTCTTGCCATGGTCAAAGTGTCAGCGTAGTATTCTCCGCCTAAAATACGTGCAATTTCAGCATATTTTTCCGGTTTAGCCATAACATTATAAGCCATGCACATGGGTGAGAGGCAGGCCATAAGCAATCCGTGTGGCAAATTATATGCACGGGGCACAGCTGTTCCTACGGCATGGATGATACCATTTTGAGTATTGGAAAAGCCCATACCG
Source organism: uncultured Desulfovibrionaceae bacterium (assembly GCA_964369515.1). Lineage (GTDB taxonomy): Bacteria > Desulfobacterota > Desulfovibrionia > Desulfovibrionales > Desulfovibrionaceae > CAYJAD01. Next base: position 8,863 of record CAYJHK010000070.1, on the reverse strand, counting down.
GCAAGGCAAGAAGCATAAAGCATATCGGTGCGAGCTTCAAGGTCGCTGCCATTCACATAAGCACGACGTATGCTACGAGCAACCAAGGTCATGGCTTGCAAGTTAAGGGCATCGGTGAACGCAGTTGCAGCCTTACCCACATAGGATTCCATGGCGTGCACAAAAGCGTCGATGCCAGTCATGGCTGTAACGTGTGGGGGCAAACCGATGGTCAGTTCAGGGTCAAGAATGACAGCCTTAGCATACATATAATCGCTCACCACGCCGATTTTTGCGCCACTTTCTTTGTCGGCAAGTACGGAAATGGAAGTCACTTCGCTACCGGTACCGGCAGTGGTTGGAATGTAAAATGCGGGGGCGCAAGGTTTGGGTACGTTGTTTACGCCAAAATATTTTTCGATGGGTCCTTCATTGGTGAGTAGAACGCAAGCAGCTTTGGCACTGTCAAGAGCAGAACCGCCGCCAAGACCGATCACAATATCAGCCTTAAACTCAATAGCTTGCTTGGCAATACTTTCAATGGAACCTGTGGAAGGCTCAAGTTCGGCTTTGGAGAAAAGACAGTGGGCGATGCCTGCGGTATCAAGTGCAGCTTCTACGGGTTGGTGCAAACCAAGAGCGGCAAGGCTTGGGTCGGTGACAATGATGGCGCGTGTGGCACCAATATTTTTTGCAAGTTCACCGGTTTGTGCGACTACACCAGCACCATAGACTATTTTATTCACAGAATTATAAGTATAAAACATGTTTTTCTCCATTTAAATATTGAGCGTATTTTGAAAAAAAGGCTCCGCAAAAAAATTTTGGAGCCTTTTATATGGGTGTAAGCTATTAAGCTATCGGAAACCTTGTATATTTACTAGGCGAGCACACTCTTGGCATCTACATAAGGAAGACCAAAAGCTTCGGCTACGGCAGCGTAGGTGCACTTGCCGTCAACAGTATTCAAGCCACGCTCAAGAGCTATATCGTCTTGGCAAGCTTTCTTCCAGCCCTTATTGGCAAGTTGTACAGCATAAGGAATGGTTACGTTTGTCAAAGCAAAGGTAGAAGTGCGGGGCATGGCACCGGGCATATTGGCTACGGAATAGTGAACAACATCATGGGTCACATAGGTTGGATCCATATGGGTGGTGATGCGGTCAATGGTAGCGACAGATCCGCCTTGGTCAATGGCAACGTCCACAATGGCTGAACCGGGCTTCATGTTTTTAACCATTTCTTCGCTCACAAGCTTAGGAGCTTTTGCGCCTGGGATAAGCACTGCGCCAACGAGCAAGTCGCATTCGGCACTAGCGGCGGCAATGTTGTGGCTGTTGGAAGCCATGGTTGTTACATGCATGGAGAATATATCGTCCAATTGACGTAAACGGTCAATGTTATTGTCAAGAATGGTTACTTGTGCGCCAAGGCCAAGAGCCATCTTAGCAGCATTGGTACCTACGATACCGCCACCGATAATGGCAACTTTAGCAGCAGGAACGCCGGGAACGCCGCCAAGAAGCATACCGCAACCGCCGTGATGTTTGGCAAGAATGTTGGAGCCAACAATTACTGACATACGGCCGGCCACTTCTGACATGGGAGCAAGCAAGGGTAAGGAACCGTTGGGGGGCTGTACGGTTTCGTAAGCAATACCCACAACACCTTTTTCAAGCAAAGCTTTTGTCAAGGATTCTTCGGCTGCAAGGTGCAAATAGGTGAAGAGTAAAAGGTCTTTGCGGAAATATTGATACTCGGAAGGAAGGGGTTCCTTTACCTTGATGATCATTTCTGCTTTTGCCCAAACATCGGCAACAGGAAGCATTTGCGCACCGGCGGCTTTATATTCGTCGTCGGTAATCATGCTGCCTAAACCGGCGCCTGCTTCTACATATACGGTATGTCCGTTGCTCACTAAGCTCACAACGCCGGCTGGGGTAATGGCTACACGATTTTCGTTGGCTTTTATCTCTTTTGGTACACCAATAATCACAATAATTCTCCTAAAAATTTAAAGTTTCGTAAAAATACTATTTTCTCAAATAGCAACAATGCTATTATTTGTTTGCTTACTATATAGCAAGTGCTGTGCCAAAATCACACAGCTTGCGCCTGTTTTGTGATTTTTTTAACATACTGTTGTTGTTGATTTTAATAATCACACAAATGCCAATAACCACAGTCTAAAATCTTGAATGAATGCCTGCAATGTAAAAATGAATTACATATTGCCAATCTCTTTGTTTTAAGCCAATGCACTTTTGAAGTAGTAATGCATTTTTGCATTACTACAATACAAACAAGAAAACCTTCGCTTTTACGCTGCCCGAAACAACTTTGTTGCTGCGTGCAATTTATCCTGACTACCAAAAAGATAGACAATATCACCTGCTTGCAGAACAAAATCCGCATCCGGCGCAGGGGTAAAATCACCTTCATGATTAACCGCTACCACAATCACATTATATTTTTGGCGCAATTCCGAATACATAAGACTGGTGTTGCAAAGGGCAGCGTTGTGCTCAAGGCGGATGGAGAAAGTTCCCACGTTGGGAAGTTGCTCCATAAGCGTTGCCAAATCTCCGGTTTGCTGAGAATAAGGGCGCAGCATATCGTAATTTTCTTGGCGAATGAGGTTGGTTATTTCATCAATATCTTGTTTTGGAATAAGGTAATGATTAAGCACTCTTGAAAATACTTCCACCGAAGTTTCAAATTCCTCTGCCACCACATGGCTTGCCCCAAGATTGTGCAAAGTGGTCACCTCTGTAACAAAGCGAGTGCGTGCAATGATTTGCAGATGTGGATTTAAATTAATGGCTTCAGCCACAGTGGCCTGCACGGCTGCCGGATCTGAGATAACAATGGCAAGAGCCTTGGCTGTTATTATGCCAAGGTGCTCAAGCACGGCTGGCTGAGAAGCATCTCCATAATGGATGGGTTCGATTGCATGAAACCGTTTTACCGTATCCGGATTCATCTCAAGAATGACATAGGGGATGGAACATTTTTTTGCAGCTCGTGCCAAATGTTGACCACTTATGCCAAAACCTACAATAATAAGGTGGTTATCCATTGATTGCTGAGCGGGAATTTCACCATGTTCGTGCTTAGCATAGTCTTCCTGCGCAACTTGACCAGCAACAGGACTGTCTGTGTGAGCGGCCGGTATTTTTTTTCGGCGTTGTGGCACGCAAAAATTGGCGATACTTGGCGCAAAACGCATCAGTGCCGGCGTAAGCATCATGGTTATAATGCTCATGGCGAGGAAGGATTGATATTGATCCTTGGTCAAAAGTCCGGCATCCACGCCTGAATTTGCCAAAATAAAGGAAAACTCGCCCACTTGTGCCAAGGTAAGTGCAGTGATAATGGCGGTGCGCAGAGGGTATTTTTGCACCAGCACTGCCGGCAATATGAGCAAAGCTTTGATGATAATAAATAATAATGTGGTGCCAAAAACAATTGCCCAATTATCGAGCAGATAATTCACATCCAAGAGCATACCCACGGAAATAAAGAAAATACTCATAAAAACATCACGATAGGGGAGCACTCCCGACACAACGCTCATGCTGTATTCGGAGCGTGCAAGGAAGAGACCGGCAAGGAAGGCGCCAAGAGAGAGGGAGAGCCCAAGCCAAGCAGTAAGCAGCGCAAGCCCCATGCACAATCCAAGTGTGGTGAGCAATAAAAGCTCACGTACCCTTGTGCGCACTACAGCTTCCATAAAGCGGTTCAATCCAAATTTTGCAAATAAAAACACGGCTCCAAGCACAATTACCATTTTACCGAAAGCCCACATCGCCACCAATGGATCGGGGTGGACAGTCCCGCCGAGCAAGGGGACGGCGAGCATCATGGGCGCAACCATAATATCTTGAAATACCAAGATTGCCAGCGACAGTTTACCGGCCGGAGTGGCGATGGAACCTTTTTCTTGCAAAAGCCTCAACACAATGGCAGAAGACGAAAGCGCCACAAGACAGCCGGAAAATATGCCAAAAGCAATGCTTTTATCAAAAAATATACTATAAATACACAATATACAGCCAATGGTCAGCCCTATTTGCAAACTTCCGCCTAAAAACACCGGCTTTTTAAGCCGTGCCAGCGCATCCCCCGACAGCTCCATCCCAATGGTAAAGAGCAACAATGCCACGCCAAGCTCAGCTAATATATCCAAATTGTGCACGTTTTTAATAATACCAAGCAAAGAAGGTCCACACAAAATGCCGGTGAGCAAAAAACCGACGGTGGCCGGCAAGCGCACTTTGCTACATATGGTGTTGACTATAATGGAAATAAGAAAAATTATGACCAATTCGTTGAGTAATGGAAAATGCATGTCAATTCCTTATGGATTTTATGTCTACGGTTCTGCGAAAATTATAGTACATGCCACAAAAGTGCAAGTGAAATTTTTTCTTGCCATGTGCGCAAATATACAGTATTTCCCCAAAAAATATTGCATAAAGGCTCGAAGAAGAATTTAAAATATCGGTCATGGAGTATTGATGGAATTTGATAAAACAAAACAAGCACGTTATGTGGGAGATATTTCTAAACGTCTTGCCGCAGGTTTTTTGCGATTTCAAAAACAATGGTTTTGTGATGAACACAATATTTATGAAGATTTGCAAGAAGGCCAAAGACCGCTTGCACTGGTCATAGCCTGCTCTGATTCACGGGTAGATCCTGTTTTGCTCACCGACAGCCGCCCGGGCGATCTTTTTGTCATTCGCAATGTGGCAAACCTTGTGCCGCCGTATTCGCCGGACAAAAAATTGCACGGTGTGTCGGCTGCCATGGAGTATGGGGTGCGTCATTTGGAGCTCAAGGATATTATAGTGATGGGTCATGCCAATTGTGGCGGCGTGCACACCTTACTTGAAAGCACAGGCGAGCATGACGAGTTCATCAGTATTTGGATGCAAATCATTAAACGTGCCAAGGAAGTGGTGGACACGCACTTTCCGCACGCCTCGGAAAGTGAGCGACTGGAAGCCTATGAGCAATGGGGCATTCGGGTTTCGCTCGAAAATTTAATGACCTTTCCTTGGATTCGCGATGCGGTGGAAGCTGGCGAAATGCATTTGCACGGCTGGTATTTTGATCTGCATGGCGGTAAGTTATTGCGTTATAATGAAGAAAATGACCTCTTTGAACCCATGGTCGAAAGCTGTTTTGGAAGAATTGGGAAATAATACTATCCATCTGCACCAGTAAAACATAAAACACGGCAAGTTATGCAAAGTTAAGCATGAAAAATCTCCTACTCTTCATACTTGCCGGCATTGCGGGTGCTTCCTTGCGTTACGCACTCTTGCAAGGCATTGCTCTGTTTCATCCTAATTATGCTTTACTGTGGGGCGTTTTCTTGGTGAATTGTCTTGGGTGCTTTCTTTTTGGAATAGGCATTGTTTTTGTGCAAAAAAGAGCCTGGAATGCACGCATCTTGCTTGTGGGCTTTCTGGGGTCCTTCACCACCTTTTCTTCATACATTGCCGACATATATCTATATATACAAAACGGTAATTACAGTCTCTTGTTCAGCAACAGTTTTTTACAAATAATTTTTGGTATTATTTTTTTACGCTTCGGCACATTTTGTGGACATAAAATACTATATAAACTAAAAACATAGCACCCTAATTACCCTTTAAACATTAATATAAAGGAAAAATCTGCCTATTGACTAAGATTATTTTATTTTATACATTTCTCATTCCCTAGTATAGAACATTTAAACACCGAACGGTTGTTAGACTAATTTTAAGAATTTTCCTACTATTTCTGTTTTCTTGAGGAGTGATTATGGCTACAGCTTACGGACAACTTTCCTCATTTTTTCAAGTTCTTAATGCCAGTGTTTTTGAAAATATGCCGTGCCCTTGCATGTGCATCTCTGCTGATTTGCAGATCATCTACCTTAATGCTCCAATTGTCGAACTGCTTAAGTTTCAAGCAGATAAAACACCTCAACTTAGTGATTTTATACTTGAAATTCTTCCTTCACAGCCCGACGAAAACATTCAATTGGCTGATATTATACACATGACCACGCAAAACGGATCCCACGAACATCTTTGCGGGCTAAAAACCTATGAAAATATGCATTTTTCCGCCCAAATATCCTTCAACGCCATCAGGCAAGATGCGGAAATCTTCTTCATATGCTATGTAAAACCTGTGGAAGAAATGGTTGAAATGACAGGCACTTCCTGTAGCAACACAGAATTGTCCAAGGCACTGCTCGACACCATGCCTCTGGTTTTGCATATTTGGAGTAAGGACTACGAACTCATTGATTGCAGTACCGCTGCACTCTTGCTTTTTAAAGTGAACAGCAAAGAAGAATATATTGCCAATTTCTCCAAATTTTCTCCTCTTTATCAGCCGGACGGACTTTCATCAGAGCTCATGAAGCAATATCTGCAACAAGCCTTTGATAAGGGTAAGTGCACATTTCAATGGATTAATCTTGACAATAGCGGGCGCAGCTTCCCTTCTGACGAAACACTATGTTGCATCACGTTAGACGGCGAAGAAAGAGTCATCGGTTATACGCATGACATCTCCGCCGTGACTGAAAACATCTTAAATATCACCATAATGGAAGAACGCACGCGCGCTATCTTAGACGTAACGCCCATGGCCATCAATATTTGGGATAAAAATCTTAAGATGCGTGACTGCAATCTCGAGAGCTTGAAAATTTTCGGCTATAACGATAAGGAAGAATTTTTAAGCGATTACGAAAACACCATACCAAAATTCCAACCCGATGGCAAGAAATCCCTTGATCTATTAAATAAAGGTATGACCGCCGCCTTTATGCATGGCTACTATCATTTTGACAAGGTGTACGGCTGCAGCAAAACCGGCGAACCGCTCATCTTTGAAATCACCTACATTCGACTTGTATTGCGTGATGAAGAAATGGTTATTGCGTACTTACACGATCTACGTGAAATAACAAAAGTTCTCAATACACTCAAAGCCAATGAAGCACGCATTCAAGCCATACTCGACCTTAGCCCTCTCGGTATCAATGTGTGGTCCGGCGAGCATGAGTTACTTGATTGTAATGAAAGTATCGTAAGACTCTTTGGTTTTGACGACAAAGAGCAGTATATTTCCAATCGAGACCTTATAATTCCACCGACACAAGCCGATGGAACCGAAACCCACATCATTGGTAAAGAATGCATTAAGCAAGCTTTTGCCCATGGTAAATCCCACGCAGAATTTACTTTTTTAAATAAAACAGGCGATGAAGTACCGGTGGAGATCACCTTCAAAAAGACCATCCTCCAAGATGAAGAACGTGTTATTTCCTTTGTGCGTGATTTGCGAGAACTCAAATCCATGCTCGCCGGCATTCGTGCCGTGGAGCAGGATTTGCGCACCGCACGAGATACGGCAGAGCAAAGTGCCAAGGCCAAGAGCGAATTCTTAGCCAATATGAGCCATGAAATCCGTACTCCACTCAATGGCGTGCTCGGCTTACTGCACTTACTTGCAAAAACAGAACTTTTACCTGCGCAAAAAAGTTATGTGGACAAAACCATTTTCTCCGCAGGAAATCTACTGCGCATCATCAACGACATCTTGGATTTCTCGAAAATTGAAGCCGGAAAGCTGGAAATGGAATGTATTCCCTTTACCTTGCGTGAAATCAGCAACGAAGTAAAATTGCTCTTTGAACCACAAGCTGCTGCCAAGAATTTACAGCTTGAATTTATAAAAAACGAACTGACCAATAAAGTTATGCTGGGCGATCCCTTGCGCATAAAGCAAATATTCTTCAATCTTGTGAGCAATGCCATAAAATTTACGGAACACGGAAGTATTGTTGCTACGATGGAAGGCATTGAAGATAAAAACAATATGCGTTGCTCTTTTTCCGTAAAAGACAGCGGTATCGGCATGAGTCAGGCGCAATGTTCACGCCTTTTCTCGGCCTTCATGCAGGCGGATACTTCCTTTACCCGAAAATACGGCGGTACCGGACTAGGGCTTGTTATTGCCAGACGTATCGCACGGCTTATGCAAGGTGATTTGTGGGTGGAAAGTGAAGAAGGTAAGGGGTCTACGTTTTACTTTACTGCTGTTTTTGCCTTTGCTCCTACGGGCGTTGAATCTTCACGGATACAATTTTCTGAAGAAGCTTATGAATGCAATACCAAATCTCGTGGCGCAAGCATTGCAGCAGGGACAAATACGGAAGGTACAGAAGAATACGGCGACGCTATTATATTTAATAATAATGACCAAAGCGCAGCTCCCGCACCGGACACAAATGACCTATCTGCACCGAAACAAGAGCAAGAGTGCCAAGCCACACCGACAGTTACCGGTACTCAACGCAAAGCGCACATCCTCTTGGTGGAAGATAACCATATAAATCAACTCATTGCCGAAGAACTGCTCAAAAGTGCCGGACATACGGTGGATATTGCCGACAACGGTCAAGAAGCCCTGCACATGCTCTATAAGAATTTAGACTCAGATGTTAAATATAATCTAGTATTTATGGATATACAAATGCCGGTTATGGACGGACTCACCACCGTGGCAAGAATTCGTGAAGATGCAAAACTTACCCACTATCCCGTGGTGGCCATGTCTGCACACGCCATGACGGGAGATAAGGAAATCAGCCTTGCACACGGCATGAATGAGCACATAACCAAGCCTATTTTGCCGGAAATTCTTTTTAATACTGTGATAACCTACGCCAAGTTTGACGACTAAAGTGCGTTGAAAAAGGGCAAACTACTGCGTCAAAATCTCAAACGCAGACCGCTTATGTATGTCTGTATACACATCGCGCCTTGCGTTTGAATTTTTTCTTGTATTTCACCCTTTTTGAACG
>CAYJHK010000069.1:0-9446 GCA_964369515.1 uncultured Desulfovibrionaceae bacterium | reverse complement strand
CCACTAACCACTAACCACTAACCTCCTGCGCCCAAACTTCAACTTCAGCTCTTTCTTCGGCAGTTAGGTAGGTGAGCCACTTTTCACGCATGAAATTGTAGCAATTTATGCGTAAATCCACCCAAGTGGGGTTGGCAACATCCCACGGCTTTGGGCCATGAAAATGCACAATGTGCGCCGCATATTTGCAGTCGGCATGATAGGGGGGTCTGTTCCATTTTTCATCAATGAGTGTAATGCGTTTGCCAAAGAAATAGTTGAGTAATGATTGGTCAAGATTGCCAATTTTATCCACATTTTGCTGGCAAAACGCAAGAAAATTGTGAATATAGTCGTATTTGCGCAGGCGTTTGGCATTAAAAACCACAACGCCGCTGCTAAATGTCCAGATGGGGAAGGGCATGGGTACTGTATAGTCATTATTGCGCCAAGTATAGTGCAATTCTTCATAATCATGATAGAACGGCGCAGTATATTCCCTTGCCATAGCCATATAGGCAGGCTTTAAGGCCATAAGCTCAGCAATGCTTTGCTGAAAAAGCACATCTACATCGCAATAAAGGATAAAATCATCGTCTAAAAGCTCCGGTACCAAGGAAAGTTCAAGCTTTAAGAAACATCCGATACAACGATGAAATTCTTGGGGAATTATGTCCTTAACCAAGATAGGTTTATAGCGTGCAACCCTTATGTTTTCCTTGGCAAGTGTTTCTAAGACGGTGGCATTATCTCCTGCATAAACGCAAAGACAAGGAATGTCATGCCCCATACATTGCCGTAAAGAACGCACCGCCACTTGTAAAAGGCGCAAAAAATGCGGATTATCGTCGATACAAAAAACAACGTGCATAAATATCCCTACTCCTCTTAAGAATGTGATGGCGGAGAATGTGGTGCTTGTGAACTTACCCAAGGAAGCTGTACTATTTCAAGGCTTTCTCCAATTTCTGCCAGCATAGCTTTTGTTGCATCTTCCCTATGCGGCGAATAAACAACTTTCAAGATAGCTTTTTGTTTATTGATAACTGAAAAGTACGCCAAATGCTCATAAGCCTCAAGTAAAAACCGAAACATGCCCACTTTTTCCGGTGCTATCTGCACTAAGAGATAGTTGCTGACGGTGGCGGGCGGCCTTGGCGAACCTATTTTACGTTTTTTTCTGTGTGTGCGTATCCAAGGTGCAGCCATTATGTCCACCCAAAATAGCGCAAGGCAGCCACAGTACCCATGGCGCAGGCAATGGTTCCGAAAAAGGATCTTGTGTACCATGCCAACATAAGCGACGGAAAAGCGGCCAAGAGGTAGGTGTTTTCAAGGCTTATGAAAAGCTTATCGCCCTTCACGAATATATCGGGAAAGAGTAAGGCCGCCATAACAGCCACCGGCACGAAGGAAAGCCACTTTAGCCCCGTCTCCGGCAGGTTTTCCACCGACAGATACATAAGTGGCAGAACTCTGGGAATAGCCGTCACAAGGGCACAGCCCACAATAATCAAGAATAGTTCGATATTTATCATATTGTTATTTCTTTATTCCTGTTTTTCTGCCATACCACTGCACAAGGCACAACCCAAGACTTGCGGCTAAAATAGTGGCTAAAATTACATTCCAGCGTCCAAGCCCCAAGAGTTTTAAGGCTATGGAACTTATGCCGGAAAAAACTCCCACCAGCACATGCAAGCGTGTACTGCATTGCGGAATAAAAAGAGCGAGAAACATGGCGGTAAGTGCATAATCAAGGCCAAGTGGACGCACATCGTCAATGAGCGAGCCAAAATATACGCCCATCACCGTACCAAGTACCCATGAAAAATGTGCAACGCTGTTGCAAACATAGAGCGTGGTCAAACTGCGTGCAAAGCCACGTTGAAACGCCGTGGAGTGCACCCCAAATGTTTCATCGGTCAGCTGCAATCCAAGCAGAAAGCGTTGCCAGCGTTTGGTACCCTGCATATGCGTAGCCAAGGAAGCTGACATGAGTAGGTGTCGTAAATTTATTATAAATACCGTCAGGACAATGGAGACAGCCCCCACACCTGCACCCCATAAGGATACGGTGACAAACTGCCCGGAGCCTGCAAAAACAAGCACGGACATAATGATGGCCAGGGCTGGAGATATATCGTTTTTTACGGCCAAAACTCCATAGGCAAATGCCACGGGAACATAGCCAAGAACAATGGGAAAAGCTCGCTTAAAGCCTTCGATTGCAGGTGTTGATATTGCTTGCATAAAACTTCAATTTCACTAAAGGAAACCCCCTTCTTCATTGTCGGCAAAACAGAGAAGGGGGAGTATATTTATTATTAAAAAATTCTAAAGGCTATTTTGATTCGGCACGAATTTTGTCTACCATGGCTGTGACCTTTGGAATTTCATCGGCTGTAATATCAAGAGCTGTACGAACATCTTCCTCGGAATGGGCAGCGGAAAGGAAGAAGCGCAAACGAGCTGTGCCTTCTTTCACTGCCGGGAAGGTAATGGGCATGGCATAGACACCACGATTAAAAAGGGCGTTGGCCATAAAACCGGCTACCATGGAATCGCCAACGATAACAGGGATATTGGCATAACCCTGCGCCACGCCGGTATCAAGCCCAAGGCTTTGGGCATATTTCAGAAAATATTGACTGATATATTGTAACTTTTGCACACGCTCAGGCTCTCGCTGCAAAATTTCCAGTGCCTTATTACACGCTGCGGTCAAAATAGGCGACATACCGACGCTAAATACAAAGCCGGCCGAACCGTATTTCAAATACTCTATAAGCTCCTTGCTGCCGGCAATAAAGCCGCCGCAGCCGCAAAGTGACTTACTCAGCGTGCTCATCCACATATCCACATCTTGGGGATTTATGCCAAAATGCTCTCGGGCTCCCCGACCGGTTGCACCAAGGGTACCGAGGGAATGGGCTTCATCCACAAGTAGCATACAGTCATATTTTTTCTTCAATTCCACAAGGCGTGGTAAATCGGGAATATTGCCGTCCATGCTGAACAAGCCTTCGGTGACAATGATTGCCCTGCGATGTTCGGAGCGTTTTTCTTTCAAGACTGCTTCCAGCGCGTCCGCATCGTTGTGTGCATAAGAAATACGTGTGGCACCCGAAAGCTTTGCCCCTTGCTGCAAGGAGTTGTGGGCAAGATTGTCCTGTAAAATAAGATCACGAGCACCAAATAAAAAGCCCAAGGTCGATACATTGGTGGCATGACCACTCACGTATATAACGCAATCTTCCACACCATAAAATTGAGCAATGGCTTTTTCAAATTCTTGATGTACGGGTCTTTCGCCGCCCACCAAGCGGCTGGCTCCGGCAGAGGTGCCATAGATTTGTGCAGCCTTAGTTACAGCTTCTGTAATTTCGGGATGTCCATTTAAATCCAAATAATCGTAAGTGGAAAAATTTAAATATTCTTTACCTTCAATGAAGGTTGTCGCTTTTGCCTTGCCATCATGGCAAAGGAACAGAGGGTTACGCATACCCATAGAAGCTCCCATGGCCACAAGTCTTCCAAAAGAAAGCTTATTTCGCATACGACCGAACCCACGTGAAGATTCTTGATCTTCTAAGGCACCTTCCGGCTCTGTGAACATTGTGTCTTCTGCCTCGTTGTTCAAATCTTGCTCTTTATCCATGCCATCTCCCAAATTGTGATATTTTAATGTATAGTTATCTCTAATTTTGCTTGTGCTTTTAAAATATATCCCATACATCTTTACGCATTAAGCTTGCTTTCTACTACAAAATTTTACAGCTTGCAAGGTTTAATACCTTGCGTTATACGAAAAAAAGTTGTCAAGTGTGGAACACTCTTGCTTTTTATGCTCTCAAAAAACATTATAGGCTTGGCGACGCGACTTTTTTTACGGCATGGTGAACTGGACAAATGAACAACTTTCATTTACTAAGCTGAAGAGCATACTGCATTGACAAATAAATACCAGCGTTTTTCTGATATATCAACTAATTAGAAATAGTCTATTTATCGAATGTTTATGAAAACAGACTTAAGAGCGAGTTGAGAAAGTTGTAATATAAACTATTTTTGAACAAAAGAGCGACCATGCTCATGGTCGGCTGAGGAAATACATATTATGTCCCAATGTAAAAATTCTGAAACATCTTTGATTTCCGATGCGTATCAAGAGTTTATAGGCAACGGTTTTTATTTGGCAAAGCTTGAACATAACGGGGAAAATTATCGGCTGGGCGCAACAACGCCGCAATTTCGCAATGAGCTGACCAATGTTTCCCTTACCCCAAATCCCGAGGAACTTTTGGCCTTGCAGGATAAAGGACTTTACTTGCAAGTTGCAGCGCAGGCTCCAAGAGTTGCCATAACTTGCGGCGGTGTCGGCTCAATCTGGCCGGGGCTTGGAAGGCAGTTGTACGATACATTCCCTGCCGCCCGTGCTGCCATGGACAGCATTGCCGCCATAGCCAAATGGGATGTTTTAGCTCTGATGGACGAGACGGATTTGGAAAAGCTTTCATGTTCACGCTGGCAGCTTCCTTATTTGTTTTTCATAGAGTACGCTCAGGCTAGCTACTTACAGTCGCTTGGTTTTTCAGCTGATATTGTAACCGGTCACAGTCTTGGCGAACCTATCTCCTTAAGCCTTGCCGGTGTTTTTGATCTTGAAACCGCTTGGCAAGTTTTTGACCGCCGTGCCGTATACATTGATGAGCTGGAACAAGACACCACACGCAATATGGGTATGATGGCTGTGTACGCTCCCTTGGAAAGTATACAAAAACTGCTCGAAACTTTTCCTGATTTGCATATTTGCAATCAAAATACCCCAACACAATACATTGTTGGAGGCAAAAAAGATGTGCTCAAGGAAGCAAAACGTACCTTGCGCAAAGAGAAATGCCCTGCCATTATCTTGCCCATAAATATGGCATTTCATCATCCGCATCTGCGTGTTTTGCGTCAAAGTGCCATTGATGGGCTGATGGGCTTGACCATTAATCCGCCACGCATTCCCGTAATCAGCAATGTTACAGCTGACGTGTACCCAAGCCAAAAAGAAGGTATTTGTAAATATATTGCGGATCTCGACGAAAATACGGTACGTTGGGTGGATTGCGTGCATAGCATGTGGAATAAATATAGCATTCGCCATTTTGTGGAGCTGGGGTCGGCCGATAATATATGCAACCTTATTAAAGATATAGAACCGCAAGCTCTTTGCATTGCAGTGACGCAAAAAAATAATGAAGTCGCTTCCATGCGTAAGGCCGTGGCACATTTATACGCCTTGGGGCATATCCCCTTGAGCGGACTACACACCATGCCCGGTCATGCCGAGACGCAAACTGAATGCCAAGCTGAGTGGCAGGTACATGACGAGCACGTTCACGAAGATAGTGATGTAAAACCTGTTAAAAATGAATACATTGCCCCCCATGTCAAGGATATTTTGCCCATCATTGCCACAGCAGCCGGGCTTGAAGAGCATAGTCTACATGCACATATGGATTTGCGCCATGAGCTTGCCATAAGTTCCAACAGCTTTCCTGCCATGCTGTATAGCTTTGAAGACGAATTTGGAATATCGGTTCAATTTGAAGATGTTATGCATGTGGCGACCATTTTGGATTTGGCAAATGTGGTGGCGAAGCTTAGAGATAGAGCTATGGAAGTAACGGCAACGCCGCAAGCCCTTTCCGCAACGTCGCAAGCCCCTTGCGCAACATCGCAACAGCATATTTTGGAATTATGCTATGGACATGCATTGACTCAAAGTATTTATCGCAATGAACATGTACCACTGCCGGCACTTGCCCTTGGCACATGTCAAGGTGACGTAAGTGGCACTGCTTCCTTGCACAACATACAAAAAGCCCATGAAGTGCAAGATTTGTGGAAGGACAATGCCCATGATTACGCCTCGCTCGTGCTCTGCTTGCCAACGAACGCACAGCTACGCCCTTGGAACTATCCGCAGTTTTGCGCACAGCTTGCGTCGGTGAGCGAAGGTTTCTTGCAAAAATCTACGGCAGCTCGCAAAAAGATTTACTTCCAAGCAACGGAGCACTTTTCATCTTTCACCGAATCCGAAGCAGATATGCAACCACCCTTACTCTCAAGCGCACGTCTGTTGCAGAGCCTGCAAGACACTGCGAGGACAATCTTTCCGCACGCATATATATATGGTTTTGATAATATTAACTTTACGTGGGAATCGTACCAAGGGGAGCACGGCGAAGGTGTTGGCGGCGTGACACGAGAAGCCATAATCCATATGCAGGCAAGCATGGATAGTGCGTTAAGCTGCCAAAGCGTGTTGAGTTTGCGCCAAATTACAGCCAACGGACGGCGCACCAATGTCTATTCACCCATGGCGAGGGCGCAAATCCTTATGCGCACAGCCGCAGAAAATACTTTGCTTGTTAAGGTTTTAGAACAGTCTCAAGCAAACTTGCAGCAAAAAATAGACCATGCGTCATGGAAAACGTTTGCAAAACAGTATAACTTGTTGCATAATCAATTAAGCGCATACAGTGAGTCATATGTAAGTTCGTATGCGTGTGCTATCTGCATTGAATTGCTCGCAAATATGCTCATTGATACGTTAAATCAAGAGCAACGATATGTTTTACAAAGTATTGGTAAGGTACGCTTTTCGGAGCAGTTGTATAGGGTATTTGATGAATCCCACGTGGAGTCTTGCCATTTTTCTTGGAACAAAACTGACGGGCAGGGTTTCGACGGTCAGTTGACCGATGCAAGTGGTACTATACTTTTGACAATAAATGATGCTCGTTTTAAGCAAATGGATCTGTAAGGAAAATAATTATGCATTTTGAAAGCAAAAAACGTGCTTGGCTTAATTTACTGCCCAAAAATATGGGGAAGATAAGTCAACGCACTGTGGGTTTTGTGTTTGCAATCATGATCACGGCAAGCCTTTCAGCTATTATTAGCGGCTGTGCTTCACAAAAAGCCGGTCTTTCCGCTCCCACCCTACCGGCAAGGCACTGGCTTGAGGAATCTCCGGGGGTTCCCATTGAAAATAAAAGCAAACTGCAAGCTGCCGTCCCCAACCTCTATGATTCCGGAAAAACATTCACCTTTGAAGACTGTGTCTTTTTGAGCATCCAACAATCACCTGCGCTGGTAAACTCAGCCGTGGATATTGAAATCAAAAAACTTGATCTCACCAGTGCCGTGTGGCGATATTTGCCGGAACCAAGGATGCGCATCGGCATATCCAACAACCTCACCGTGTACAATAAAAACAGGCGTGACGTGCCTGCCAACTACGGTAAATCAGAGTTTGATGTGGAAATCCGTGCCACTTTCCCCAATCCGGTGGAGACATACTTCAATCACCAAGCACGCAAAGTATTACATAATCTGGCCATCACAACGCACAGAAAAGCCATTGACGGTGTGATTACAGAAATTGCAGATATATATCAACGTCTGGAAGCACAAAGGAAGACTTTGGAAATTCAGCAAAGCCTTGTGCCGCTTACCAAGAAAGTTACGGCCTATTGGCGCAAGCTTGAAGCTGTGGACGGAAGCCAAGGCGTTGCCTTGAATTTATCCATACAACGTGAACGTGAAGCCGAACTCAAACTTGAACGCACTCGCATTGAAAATACCATGTTGCGCACCAAGCTAAAAACACTTGCCGGCGTTGACACCTTGCATAAATTGAATATAAGCACGAAGAATGTTGATGATATGTTTAAAGGATTTCAAGCAAGTAGCCTGTCTTGGGAAGACCGCTGGCTTATCACCGAAGACGAGTTTCTGTTACGTGCGCAAGTAAAGCTAAAAGATTTTAATATCTTGGTTGCATGGGCAGAATATATCCCAAGCATTTCCTTTGCTTTAAATCAGTCACCGCCCACCGGTCAGTATCAACCGGTTGACGGCACGGACGATACGTTTTTTCACCTCTTCATAGACTTTCCGCTCATCGATTGGGGGCGCAGATATAGGGGAGTTCAGACCGCACGCATGGAAAAAGCCAAGGCTTTTCAAGATCAAAGACGTGCACGTACTAAATACTCCAATGACTGGCTTGAGGCCAAGCAGCAGGTTCAACTTGCCGAAACTTCCGTTAAGATTGCCAAAACGAGTTTGGATATAGCCAGCATGAAAGCGAAAGAGGCACAGATCAACTTCAATGCCGGCGTTATTGCCTATCCGGAACTTGCCGGCGCATATGAAGCTCTCAGCGAAGCAAAAATTGCACATGTCGATGCGGAACTTAAGCACAAATTGGCTCGGCTTATGTGGATGAAAGTGGCCGGCTTTTTGAAAGAGCGCTATATTGGAAAACCGGCTCGGGAGTTGTTTTAATATGAAAAAAATACTAGCAAGCGTCCTTTGTTTATGTAGTCTGTCTGCCGTAGGTTTTGTGGACACCATCGCCCTTGCAGCGCAGCAAACAACAATTTTAAGCGGTAAAGTTTTTAGTCCGGTAACCCGTTCCGAAAAGTTGCCTTTTAATTCTATTATTCAAGAAATTTATGTCACTCCGGGGCAAAAAGTGAGTAAGGGGTCGGTTCTTTTGCGCTATAGCCTCACGGAAGAGGCGCAAAGCATTTTAGAAAAAGAACTCTTGAACGGCGCCGGAACAGAGAGTACCAATGCGCAGATTTTAACTTTACAAGGTCAGCTTGAAAATTTGCGCGCGCAAAGTAATGTCTCACGTCAGCTGGCAGCAGCCGGACTTGCTTCCAGTCAGGCTTCGGTACGTAGATTTTCTGAAGTAAGCTTGCTTGAGCAACGCATTGCGCTTTTGCGACAAACATTGCAAAAGCAAGAAAATATTTTTAACGAGCGACTGGAAGAGCTTAGTTCGTATTATGGGCAAAAACTCACCGGAAGTATGCCGCTTCCGAAGTTTCTTGTGTTCACCGCTCCCATGGACGGGCATGTGCTTTCCATAGCCAATAATGTGCAACCGGGGCAAAGCGTTCCGGCGGGCACAGCTCCCATTTTGATTGGCAAGATGGAAACCATGCTCATTCAAGTACAAGTTTTTGAAGCGGAAATAGCACGCATTAAAGTGGGAAATGAGGCCATTGTCACCATACCTTCTTTGCAGGACAAAGCCTTTAAAGCTACTGTATCGCAAATTTCATGGACAAGTTCAGATCTTAAGGTGGAAGCTGCTTCTTATTTTACTGTACAGCTTACCATACCAAACCCGGGGCTTGAGCTAAAGCCGGGATTTAAAGCTGTGGTGCAATTTGCCAAATAGTCAGCGGAAAATAGTTTCATCCGCATAAAAAATGAATTTCCAATGCGCAAGGGGAGATCTTTTCCACAAGGTCTCCCCTTTGTTTATTGTCAAGGGTTTTACATAAAAGGATTATAAATAAAACACGGCATTCTAATTTGCGATATTTTTTGTGGTGGGAACTTTTGCTTGCGCCAAAAAGTTCCCCCCACACCCCCCTCAAAACGCGCTT
>CAYJHK010000068.1:0-9474 GCA_964369515.1 uncultured Desulfovibrionaceae bacterium | reverse complement strand
CGGGAATCGAGAGCAGAGCGGAACTTTTTGGCGCTAGCAAAAGTTCCCCCCACAAGAAAAACCTCAAATGAGAATGCCGTGCCCCCTACTCGCTGCACTTTGGGTAAACAACTATGTTACTCAATTACTCCCATTCAATGGTGCTGGGCGGCTTGGAAGAAATGTCGTACACCACTCTATTTACACCCTTAACTTCATTGATAATCCGGCTTGACATGCGCTCAAGCAGCTCTGAAGGCAAACGTGCCCAATCGGCGGTCATGGCATCCACACTGTCCACAATGCGCAGCGCAATGACGTGTTCGTAGGTACGTCCATCCCCCATAACACCTACGGTTTTTAAGGGTAGGAGCACCGCAAACCCTTGCCATACTTTACGATACCAACCGGAGCTTTTAAGCTCCTCTTGCACAATTTTGTCCGCATTGCGCAAAATAGCAAGCCTTGCCTCGGTTACTTCTCCAAGAATGCGAATGGCAAGCCCCGGTCCCGGGAAGGGATGACGCCAAACAATGGAGTCCGGCATACCAAGCTCGGCAGCCACTTTGCGCACTTCATCTTTAAAAAGTTCACGTAAGGGTTCAATAAGCTTGAGTTTCATAGTCTCGGGCAAACCGCCCACATTATGATGACTTTTAATGACCGCACTTGGTCCTTTGTGCGAAACGGATTCAATAACATCGGGATAGAGAGTTCCCTGTGCTAAAAAGTCAACTTTTCCAAGAGCTTTGGCTTCTTCATCAAAGACTTCAATGAAGGTATGCCCAATGAGTTTTCTTTTCTTTTCGGGATCGTCCACGCCTTCAAGTTTGCTTAAAAAGCGATCTTGCGCTTGCACAAATTTGAGATTAAGATCAAAATTTTCCCGCAAATAGGCAACAACCTCTTCACCCTCGCCAAGACGTAAAACGCCGTTATCCACAAAGATGCAATGTAAACGATGCCCAATGGCCTTATGCAAAAGCACCGCCACCACCGTTGAATCAATACCACCGGAGAGCGCGCAAACCACCTCTCCCTCGTCCCCCACAGCCTCGGCCAATTCCTTGACGCAGCGGGTGCAAAAAGAAGACATGGACCAATCGGGTTTGATTTTGGCTATATTAAAGAGGAAGTTATGCAATATTTTTTCACCGTCTACGCTGTGATGTACTTCGGGGTGAAACTGTACGGCATAGATTTGACGCTCGGCATCAGCCATGGCGGCCACATCGAGGGTGGGAGTGCTGGCGATAATACTAAAGCCGGCCGGTACGGTTTTCACTTTGTCGCCATGACTCATCCAGATACGTGAGCTTGCATTTGTATCAAGCCCCTTCCATAATAAGGAATTTTTATCGGTAAAACTCAGCTCCGCCGGCCCATACTCACGAGTTTCCGACTGGGCAAGTTCCCCGCCTAAATTTTGCGCAAGCAGTTGCATCCCATAGCAAATACCCAAGATGGGAATGCCAAGTTCCAAAAATCCTACGTCGAGCTTTGGCGCATCTGCTTCGCCCACAGATGCCGGCCCGCCTGACAAAATAAGTGCATCCGCTTGCATAGACTTAACAGCCTGTGCATCCACATTACAAGGATGAATTTCTGAATAGACTCCGGCCTCACGAACCCTACGAGCTATAAGCTGCGTTACTTGCGAACCATAATCTATGATAATAACTTTGCTTGGCATATTTTCCCTTCTTTGATAAATGATGATTGATAAAATTAAACTTCAAGTGCACCTTTCACCGTTCCCCCCGGTAGGTGCATATCTTCAGGTAAAAAACCTGCCGCTTGTGAAAAAATATTGGATAAAATACTGTTGGAAACGAGCATTCCGCTGCGTGTAAGACGCAGATACCCATCACGAATGCGGATAAGGCCATTTTCGTGTAAGGCTTCAATGAGAATTTTGTGGTCCTTCATAAAATTACGTCCGGTAAGTGCCCTATAGGCTTTAAAGCGCAGCCCACGTGCTGTACGCAGGCGCAGCATAACCAGCTCAAGCACCCGTTCCCTAGGAGTAAGCGTAATGGCGTTGGCATCAAGATTACTTCCTTTCACACTCTCTGCCCAAGCTGAAAGGTCATAAGGATTTGTCCAGCGTCTTCCCTGCACCGTTGACGTTGCCGACGGCCCAAGCCCAAGATAGTCATCGCCTTCCCAATAACCCAAATTATGCCGACACTGAAAGCCCATGCGAGCAAAATTGGAGATTTCATAATGCAAATAGCCTTGCTCCTCAAGCAATTGCGCCCCTTCCATAAACATCACCGATTGATCCTTTTCCGGTGGAAGAGCGATACTCCCCTTAGTATAGTCACGCTCAAGCTTCGTGCCTTCCTCAAGGGTTAGCCCGTAAGCAGAAATATGCTCCGGTTTCATGCGTGTGACCTCACGCAAAGTGTTGAGCCAGTGCCGCACCCCTTGCCCGGGTAAACCCCACATAAGATCCACATTGATATTATTAATTCCGGCATTACGAGCTTGCATAACCGCATAAAGACTGTCACGCAATTTGTGTGAACGCCCAAGCATATGCAAATACTCCTCATCAAGGCTTTGCAAACCAATGGACAGTCTATTCACACCTACTTTTGCAAAATCACGCACCGTTTCAATCTTACGTAAGGCTTCGGGATTTGCTTCAAGGCTGATTTCCACATCGGAACCCATGCTAAAATATTTGGCAATACGCTCAAGAATTACCGAAACCGCCTTGGCAGGCAAGAGACTTGGGGTTCCGCCCCCAAAGAAAACGGAAGTGATATTTGTTTTGGCATACACATCGCCCCAAACACTCAATTCCAATAGTAATGTGTCCACATAATTACGGAAATCTTCACTGTGTAATGGCTGTACACCCTTGCCCAGCGGTAAGGAATGAAAGGCGCAATAATGGCATTTACTGCGGCAAAAAGGGACATGAATATATAAAAGCATAACTTCTCATGGCGTGGTTTTGTTAAGTAACGTATGTCACATTTTTGCACAGTGACTTTAAAAATTCAGCGTTTCTAAGGCATGGGCATATCTTCACACATAAAATAAGTCACAAATTATGCATATTTTAGCATGTTGCACAATTGCCACCACTACAGCCGCTACATTTACTCTTACTGCTTGGAGGCGATGTCATACCACTTACATCTGCATCCCTAGCACCGGAAGAAGAGCTGCGGCGTTTACTGGGGCGAGAAATAAGCTTTTGACATTGTTTTGCTTGGCATTCAGGGCATGAAGGCAATTCATTGCCAAAAACAATCTCTTCAAATTCATGGTCACAATCTTGGCAAAAATATTCATAAATAGGCATACATTCTCTCTTTTACTGATCTGCAGATTGCAAAGCAACTACATTTTCAAATAAATAATAATCCACAAGACGGCATAAAAGGTGACCGGCAGTAATGTGAATTTCTTGGATAAGCGGAGTTAACCCATGCGGTACGGGCAAGATAATGTCGCAGAGGTTTTGCATCTGTCCGCCTTCTCCTGTAAGTCCAATGCTTTGTATTTCCAATCGCTTACAAACATGCAAGGCTTTAAGCACATTGGGACTGTTGCCGGAAGTCGATATGGCTATGAGCACGTCCCCCTCTCTACCAAGAGCCTGAATTTGCTTAGAAAAAATATCTTCGTAACCAAAATCATTGCCAATGGCGGTGAGCGCAGAAGTATCAGTGGTCAAAGCAATTGCCGGCAGCGGGGGTCTGTCCATGAGGTAGCGATTAACAAATTCACCGGCTAGGTGCTGGGCATCAGCAGCACTGCCTCCGTTGCCGCATAGGAGAATTTTCTTACCACGCATAAGCGCATGTGCCAGACAGCGAGCGGCTTTGTCAAGGGTTTGGCTATGTGCATCAAAGAAGGCTTTGCGCAAAAGCACCCCTTCGTTGGCATACTCGGAAATAATTTCTTCAGCCGAAGGAAGGGATTGCGCTTTGTTTTGTGTACTGCGTTGATTATTTTCCACTAATGACTCCATGCTGACTATTGAAACATATTCCAAAAGAATTTTCCGCAAGAAAATAATTAATTATTAAATTCCGCCAAGATATGCCTCACGAACCTCTGGGCTTGTCAAGAGTTCCTTGGCTGTATCTTCCTTCACAATGCGCCCATTTTCCATAACATAACCACGATGTGCAATACGTAAAGCCTGATTGGCATTTTGTTCCACAAGAAAAACTGTCACACCGTTGGCATTGACTTGTTCAATGATGGAAAAAATTTGCCGAATAATAATGGGAGCAAGACCAAGCGATGGCTCGTCAAGCAGCAAAAGGCGTGGTCTGCCCATAAGCGCACGAGAAATGGCCAGCATCTGTTGCTCACCGCCGGAAAGCGTTCCGCCGCTTTGTCTGCGGCGTTCTGCGAGAATGGGGAATAGGGAAAATACATAGTCTTGGTCACGGGCGATTTCAACTTTATCTTTGCGTAAAAAAGCACCCAAATCAATATTTTCTTGCACGGTCAAATCAGGAAAGATAAGTCGCCCTTCAGGTACTTGATTCACTCCAAGTCTCACAATTTCATGGGGCTTTAGGGTATGGATGGGATTGCCTTCAAAAGTTATCTGACCACTGCGCAAAGAATTTATGCCGCAAATGGACATGAGCGTAGTGCTCTTACCGGCGCCATTGGCTCCAATTAATGTAACTATTTCACCTTGATTAATGTTAAGGGTCACATCACGCAAGGCTTGAATATTACCATAGAATGTATTGACATTTTGCAGTTTAAGCATGGGCATCCTCACCAAGATAGGCTCTAATAACATCGGGATTTTGGCGAATTTCTTCAGGTGTGCCGGCGGCAATACGTGAACCGTATTCCATGACATAGATACGATCGGACATGGACATGACCATATTCATATCATGCTCGATAAGCAAGATAGAAAGCTTAAATTGCTTGCGAATTTGTTGCACAAGACTCTCAAGCTCCAGCGTTTCATTGGGATTCATACCAGCGGCCGGCTCATCAAGCAACAACAAACGTGGTTCGGTTGCCATGGCACGGGCAATTTCAAGCCGGCGCTGTGCACCATAGGAAAGGTTTTTGGCCTTTTCTTCGTAAAACTCATGCAAATTCAGCGAACGCAAGAGTTCATAGCTGTAATCCACCGTATCTTGTTCTTCTTTACGTGTGCGTTTATCACGCAAAATTGCGCCCAAAATACCGGATTTGGTGCGACAATGGCGTCCAATCATTACATTTTCAAGCACAGTCATTTCTTGCAAGAGGCGAATATTTTGGAAGGTGCGAGCCATACCAAGCGCAGTGATGATATGCGCTTTAAGGCCATTTAAATGATGTTTTTTTTCTCCGTCGGCATAGAGAAAGACATCGCCTTCGCTAGGAACGTAAATACCGGTAATACAGTTGAAAAAAGTGGTTTTCCCGGCACCGTTGGGGCCGATGAGTGCCACAATCTCACCTTGATTGATGGTAAGATCCACTTCGTTTAAGGCACGTAACCCCCCAAAGTTACGAGAAAGTGAACTGACTTCAAGAACGGGCTTCATTTACTGCTCCCCTTTTACTTTGTAGCGGCGTTGCTCACCGGTTACGAGACCTTGCGGACGGAAAATCATCATTAAAACCATAACTGCACCGAAAATAAGCATTCTATACTCGGAAAACGCACGCAAATACTCGGGAGCAAGCACCAAGATAAGTGCGGCAATGGTTACGCCGGTAATGGACCCCATACCTCCAAGCACCACCATGGATAAAATCATGGCCGATTCCATAAAGGTAAAACTTGCCGGATTGATAAAGCTCGTTTTGGCAGCAAAAATAACTCCCGCAAATCCGGCCCAGCACGAGGCCAAGGCAAAGGCCGACAATTTGACCTTAGTAATATCAATGCCCATGGCTTCAGCGGCGATTTCATCTTCACGCAAAGCCTGCAAGGCTAAACCAACACGAGAATTTTTTATGCGAGAAATTACCAGAATGGTTATAAGCACCGCCGCAAACACCAAATAATAAATGTATGTGGTGGTTAGCGGTAAGTCCATATCCATACCAAAAAATGAAGGCGGCGGAATATTGGAAACGCCACGGGGGCCACCGGTTAAATCGCTCCAATTTTGAAGGAAAAGACGAACAATTTCACCAAAACCTAGGGTAACAATGGCTAAATAGTCACCACGTAGGCGCAATACGGGAAAACCAAGCGCAAAGCCAAAAAGGACGGCCACAAGTCCGCCAAGGGGCAAGCAGAACCAAAATCCAAGACCAAAAAATTGGTTCAGCAAAGCATAGGTATAAGCTCCGACGGCATAAAATGCCACATAGCCAAGCACCAGCTGACCGGCAATGCCAACAACAATATTCAAACCAAGGGCAAGCATAACATAAAGCAAGGCCGAAATCATGATATTGGTTTGATACATGGAGCTCACAATGGGCATAACAATAAGTCCCACAAAAATACATATGGGCAAACCACGCTTAAAAAGCATATTTCCAAACAAAGCTCGGCTTATATCGCCCAATTTCGAAGGCAACGGAATAACCGGCAAACCAAGGGATTTACGCTTAAAACAAATATGCCACAGCATGGCTAAAACAAAAACACCCACGCCCATGAAAGCCATACGTTCAAAACGAATGTTCACGACTTTATCTAAGGCATTAATCTGTAAACCCACCAGCGGAAACGTCAAGACCATAAACCAAAGAGCTACAATCAAAGCTTTAAGTACCATGTGCATATTGTCCCCTATACCTTTTGTACCTTGGCTTTACCAAGAATGCCGTCCGGACGGAAAATAAGAATAAGAATAAGAATTCCAAAGGCAATCATATCTTCGTAGTTGCCGGAAAAATATCCTGTGGCAAAACTTTCGCAAAGTCCAAGCACGATGCCGCCAAGCATGGCTCCTGGCAATGAACCGATACCGCCAAGCACAGCCGCCGTAAAAGCCTTAATTCCTGCCAAAAATCCTATGGCAAAGTTCACTTGACCCATGTGAGAAGCAATGAGCACGCCCCCAACTGCTGCCAAGGAAGATCCGATAATAAAAGTGAGGGAAATGATACGGTCGGCATCTATGCCAAGCAGCAAGGCCATTTTACGATTTTGTGCTGTGGCGCGCATGGCTTTTCCAAGCGTTGTATAACTAATAAAAAGGGTTAAAGAAATCATGGCTATGGTACTTACCACAAGGATTATAAAATCACTCGATCCCATAATGTCCCATGTGTACAAAAATTCCAATTCGGGAATAAGGCGAGGAAATGCCACAAAATCAGATGTTTGGGCTAAAATAACATAATTCTGCAAGAAAATTGACATACCGATGGCGGAAATAAGCGGCGAAAGCCTCGGCGCACCTCGCAAAGGCTTATAGGCTACTTTTTCAAGCGTATAGCCATATGATGCACACCAGATAACTGCCACCAGCGCCGCAATAACCAGTATGGCGAGAGTAGGAAAGCCAAGCAAACCAAGGGCACTTGCCACCACGAAGGCCGTAAAGGCACCAATCATATATATTTCGCCGTGGGCAAAGTTGATGAGCTCGATAATGCCGTAAACAAGTGTGTAACCTAAAGCAATAAGTGCATAAATACTACCACGAGTGAGGCCGCCAAAAAAAAGTTCGATAAAATATTGTATGTCCATTATAGCCCTTTATTGAAAGTCCATCTGCCAGTTAACCTGTTGAGCAAGTGCCAAAAAATTCGACACTTGCTCATAATTTCAAAGCCAAAAGTTTTACTAATCTATGATAATCTTACTGTCAGTTTCCACAAATTTACCGTCCTTAACTTCGTACATGGAAAGACCGACACCAATGGGGTCGCCATTTTTATCAAATTTGATAACACCGGCAGGAGTTTCAACGGTTTGTGAACGCAAAAATTCCATAATTTTAGCAGGATCGGTGCTTCCACTTTTTTCCACAGCATTTAAGAGAGCTTGGGCAGCAGCATAGCCTGTGTAAAAGAAAGAACCGGGCTCAGCCTTATATTTTGCAAGATGTTGCTCACGGGCTTTTTGGTAAATGGGCAAACTACTCGTGTCACTGGAGGTGGAAGCAAATACACCTTCAGCATCCTTTGCAGCCATTTTAATGAAGTTATCATCTTTAACACCGTCAGGTGCCACAACAGGAACACGCACACGATCACGCTTCATTTGTTGCACAAGCTTAGCAGCAGTGGGGTAATAACCGCCAAAAATAACCACGTCAACTTTTTCTCTTCTCAATTTTTTTACTGTAGCACCATAATCAACACCATCAGGATTTACGGCTTCAAAAAGAACAATCTTACCCTTGCCGGATTTTTCGATAAGTTCTTTATTTGTTTCGGCATAACCCTTACCATATTCACCATTGTCGTGGATAATGGCAATTTTTTTAGCTTTTAACTTGTCAGTTACGAAGACTGAAGAAAGACGAGCTTGCACATTGTCATTGGAAATTGTGCGGAAAAAATAAGGATTATCGCCGCTTATGGTTAAGCTTGGCGTTGTGGCAGATGGGGACATGGCAACAATTTTTGTGTTTGTATAAATGGGGAGTGCAGCCTTGGTAGCACCGGAACAGATATGCCCTAACACAACATCTACTTTATCAGAAATAAGCTTGGTGGCAGCATTAGTTGCAAGTTCAGGCTTGCATTGGTCGTCTTGAGCCACAACAACAACTTTTTTTCCATTAATCCCACCCTTTGCATTGTACTCATCAGCCACAAGGTTTGCAGCGTTGAGCGTAGGCATACCGTAAGATGCAAGGTCACCTGTGTGCGCACCCGGCACTCCAAGCCTAATCACTTCTTCTGCCAAGGCAGGTGTTGTGAGCATTAAAAGAGATAAACCGGCCAATAACAAGGATTTACCTTTGTTCATGAAAGAAACTCCATACTAAAAAATGTTACACTTAAGCGAAAGAGCATACTTCATTGGTAAATATTCACCGATGTTTCTCCAATATTTCAAAGAAAAACAATCAATTCATCAAATACTCAGAAGCTATGCCTACCTTGAAAACTCATCTCAAGGCCATATCCAAAGCCAAAATAACCTAGATATTCCAAGACTTACCTATTAAGCCCTAAAACGCTGGGTCTACATAGCATATTAAAACAGTCTTTGTCAAACTCTGCGGAACACAACTCTTGCCTTTTGAGCACCAAAGCCGGAAAGGGGTAAAAATTTATAATAACTTCCTCCATTGATTAGAAAAAAAAATTTGCCATACACCGATAAGACACGTGATTCCGAATGTGTTAATAATTCTCATTAACACATAAAAACTTCTTGGCTACTTGAGTTTTTCAATAGTTATAAAGTTAATTTTTACAATAGCTTATTCTAAGAATGGATTTTTTGCCGCAGGCCGTGCTTTTGATAATCTGCAGTAGCAGATTTTCAAAAGGTACGCATTGCTGGTTTTTGTGCACGTGATTTTAATTTTGTAAAAATTTTCTTGGGGGAGGGACCTTTTTGGAAAAAGGTCTCCTCCCCCA
>CAYJHK010000067.1:0-9536 GCA_964369515.1 uncultured Desulfovibrionaceae bacterium | reverse complement strand
CGCAAGCAAAAGTTCCCCCCACAAAAAATATCGCAAATTAGAATGCCGTGGAATTCTATGGAGGCAACGATAAAAAAAACTAATGAATTTATTGAAAGGCTAAGGGGAATTTTTCACATAATAAAAAATTCCCCTTATAAACAAAATGACAGTAGCAAAAAGCAAGCCTGACACCGCAAAAGGTACTTTTTAAAGCACTATTTGCCGGAGAGATCCGCTAAGCCCTTAAAAAGAGCATGTGTGCCTAGTTTACCGTAGCCACTATTTTTTAAAGCATTATACACTTGATCGGCCATTGCCAGCCCCGGAAGCGTCAAATTCATGCTTTTGCAGTGTGCAATGCATAGGCCAAGGTCTTTGCAGAAATGCTCGATGAAAAATCCCGGTAAAAAGTCATTGTCCACAATGCGTTTGCCAAGAATGTTCATGGCTGTACTTCCTGCTGCGCCGGCAACCACCATTTGACGCCACTCTTCGAGGTTGAGGCCGCATTCCTTAGCAAAAAGCAAGGATTCGCACATGCTAAACATGGCACCGGCAAAGGCAATTTGGTTAGCCAGTTTGCCTTTTTGGCCCATTCCGGCTTCACCGCAACGCACCACGGTTTTCCCCATTTTTTCAAGATAGGGCTGCAAAATTGTGAAAGTATTGCTGTCAGAGCCAACAAAAATGGAAAGCGTGGCATTTTTTGCGCCCACATCACCGCCTGTGACAGGAGCATCCACGCCGTGGCAGCCCTTGGCTGTAGCTTCACGGGCAATGGTTTGTGCAAGCTGTGGGCAGGAGGTGGTCATATCACACACAATGCCGCCGGGTTTAAGGGCATTAAGTGCGCCATTTTCGCCTAAAATAACTTCTTCGACGTCTTGCGGATAGCCCACGATGGAAAATACAATATCTGAATTCTGTGCAACTTCACGGGGGCTGTTTGCCCATTGTGCGCCAAGATCGAGCAGGCTTTGGGCTTTGTCCTTGGTGCGGTTATAGACGGTGAGCTCATACCCTGCATTGCGCAAGTGTGTTGCCATGGAAATCCCCATAATTCCTGTACCTATCCAGCCAATTTTTTTCATAATACAACCTTTAAGTTAAAATGTTAGCAGTAAATTCCTTGCAAGGCTGCCATAAGATTGCAGCATTTCATTTTCAATTAATCTAAATATTTTTGCTCAAACTCTTCCATGGGCATGGGGTGAGCGAAGAAAAATCCTTGGGCAAATTCCAGATGATTTTTTTCAAGAGGTTTAAGGTGTTCAGTAATTTCAATGCCTTCGGCTACTATTTTCATACCAAGCTTATGGGCGATTTCACTTATGCCATTAACCACTATATTACTGCGATTACTTTGTTTATCATCATCGAAAAAGCTCTGATCAAGTTTTAATACATCAACTTTGAAGTCTTTGAGCATACCCAGCGATGAGTAGCCTGCGCCAAAATCGTCAATGGCCACAGTGAAGCCGGCTGCGTGCAAATCGTCAAGAAGTTTAGAGAGGTTGTCGGCATTTTCTGTCACTGCGGTTTCGGTGAGTTCTACCTCAATAAAATGGCGTATATCTCCGAATTTATCACAAATTGCTGAAATATCATTCACAAAATTGGGGTTTTGGAAATGCAGGCGTGAAAAATTTACAGATATGGGGAGTACTTTATGTCCTTTGTCAATCCAGACTTTTATGCGAGCGCACACGGTGGCAAGCACATAAAAATCGATTTCAGTGACAAAGCCATTTTGCTCAAAGGTGGGTATGAAGTTATCGGGCAAGAGCAGGCTGCCATCTTCCATCACCCAGCGTACCAATGCTTCGCCGCTGCTAACCTTCTTTTCTTTCAGATTGTATTTTGGTTGAAGATAAACTATAAACTCATTGTGTTCCAAGGCACTTTTACTTAAATTTATAAGTTCAGTACTGCGGCGAACTTCTTGCCTGTAGGCATCGTCATAGTCCCAAGTATTTTTATGGCCAAGGCTTTTGACCATGCTGTGTGCAAGTGTGGTTTTATTAATCATATCAGCCACATCTCGTTCGCCTTTTTGGATAAAATATCTTCCGTAGCGGAAAGTAAACTCATAGCTGTTGAGTTCTCCCAGCAAGTTTTTAAAGTTCATTTCAAATGTATTTCTTGTACTATTGTCGGCCAAGAAACTATGTGCCGAGAACATGAGAAATTCATCATTGGCGATTCGTGCGCATAAAAAACTATCATCATTGAGCTGCAAAAGGGCACTGGCTATACTTTGCAGAACTTTGTTGCCCGTTTCGTAATCATAGATTTCATTAATGGCTTTAAAGTTTTCTATGTCAATTTTTTGCATAACATATTTCATGTTCGGCGATTTTTTAATGACTTCTTCCACATGCTGCTTGAATTTTACTGCATTGGGAAGACCGGTTAGTTCATCATAAAAGGCAATTCTTTCTACTTTTCTAATGGTTTTGCGCTTGATAAATACAATATATGCTCCAAAAAGTAAAAATATTAAGAGCATACTCGCCGTTATGTTTTGTACTTCGTCGGAAATATTGCGCACAGGGTTAGCTAAAATATTATGAGACACCAGATAAAGTGTCCACGAATTAATAGCCAGCGGGCGAAACTCAATAATCCTATTTTCACCGTTTAAGGTTACGCTTGTACCGCCCCAGCGTTTTTTTTGGGAGTTGTGTATAAATTGTTCAAAGCTTTCACCGTTGGCGAATGTTGCTTTCTTCAAAAAGTTTAGTGAATTATATACATCACTTGACGTTGCCACGTTAAAACCGTTGCTGTCAAGTATAAAGGCTGATTCCTTTTTTTCTGTGTTTTCCACAAGGAGTTCCGTCATCATCTTAGTGCCAAACTCAACTAAAATGGCACCGATAATTCTGTCGTTTTTGCGTAAGGGAACGCCCACAGAAATGACGTTATTTCCTGTAAAAGCAGATGCATGAATATCGGTGGAGGCAATATCGCCGCCCATGGCCTTGACAAAAATTTTATTGCCGCTCAAATCAATTTTTTGGCGAGTGGAAAGTGTGCCGTTACCCAAGATATCCGTAATTAGAATACTGTCAAAGTTCAATGATTTACGGACATTTTGTAAAAACTTTATTTGAGCTTCGCTGTCGTTTGAAAGGATAACCAAGGTCTTGGTGATACTGTTAAGGCTTGCCAACGTATTTGCAATAATAGTATTGAGTGCTGCTTGTTCTTGGTTGGTGATGGCGCTGACATTTTCTTGATCCGTAGCATTAAGTTTTGAGTTAATGCTACCATTAAAAGCTAACAAAGCAGCGACGATAATAATTATGCCGGCACAAAAAGCGTATACGAAAAAAGGTATTTTTGGTGGCTTAAGCTTTTTGTACGCCATAAGTTTGACAACGGCATTACTTTGAGCGCATTTTTGCAAAACGGCATTATCCTTGAGGGCATTTACAAGAGGATTGTTTTTTATTTTCTCCTGTAATCCATGAAATTTATTTTTTGTTATCATTGAAGACTCCCATATAGGATTGCTCAAATTCAGCTAAGGGCATAGGTTTTGCGAAGTAGTACCCTTGTACAATTTCGCTGTTTACGCTTTTCAAAAATTCCACTTGCTCTGCTGTTTCAATGCCTTCGGCTACAATTTTCATGCCGAGAGATTTCGCCATATTTATGATGCCGCTTACCACGATATCGCCTCGAGAGTCGTCGCTATTTTCATCAAAAAAGCTTTTATCCAGCTTTATGGCGTCCACCGTGAAGTTTTTCAGCATTCCAAGCGATGAGTAGCCCGCGCCAAAATCGTCAATGGCCACTGAAAAGCCGGCTTCATGCAGTTCTTTGAGGACTCTTTCCAGCTCATCTGCGTTTTCAGTTGCGGCAGATTCCGTGAGTTCCACTTCAACATATTGCCTGATTTGCCCATAAGAGTCGCACGTTACTTTGAGTTCTTCCACAAAGTTTGGGTTTTGCAAATGCATTCGTGAAAAGTTTACAGAAATCGGTACGATATTATAACCGGCTTGCAGCCAAATTTTAATTTGCCGACACACATTTTTGAGTATATAGTTATCAAGGTGTACTATAAAGCCATTTTTTTCAAAAAGCGGTATGAATTCATCGGGGAAAATCATTTTTCCGTCGCTTTCAACCCAGCGTACCAAGGCTTCGGCGCCGCAAAGTTTATTTTCAAATATATTCATTTTAGGTTGCAAAAATACTTTAAGCTCCCTGTTTTCAATGGCACTTTTACGCTTATTGTTAATTTCCGCCAAGCGTAAAATACGCTTCTTGAATTTGTCATCATATTCATAGGTTTTTTTATCGCTATGTATCTTGGTTATATGATGCGCCATATTTGTTTTATTGATAATTTCCATGATATCCATTTCGTCTTTTTCAATGAAATAGCGACCGTATCTAAAAACAAACTCATGGCCGTCAAGTTCGGGTATGAGAGATCTGAAATATTGTTCATAGGCATCCCGAGCTTGTTCACCTTGATTGAGGAAATTATTACCAGAAAACATTAAAAATTGATCGGCACCGACCCTTGCGCAAATAAAAGTAGGTTCCTCAATGGCTTTCAGTGTTTCGGCTATTTTCTTCAGCACAAGATTGCCTATGTCGTGACCGAACATTTCATTGATAACTTTGAAGTTTTTGATATCCATTTTCTGCATGGTGAATTGCATGTCCGGATATGCTTTGAGCATATTTTTTGCTTGTTCTCTAAAGTTAACTAAGTTTGGTAAGCCTGTAAGTTCATCATAGAAGGCCACTGCTTCAATATCACGCACGCCTTTGCGTCTGAGATATAAAATACACGCAAGAAATATAAAGAAGAAAACGGTAATTATGAGGAGTAGATTATAAATGCCTTCGGAGATATTATTGATCAGCGTATTGGAAACATCTTCTGAGATCACCACAATGGACCAATCACGCAAACGAATGGGGCGGTACTCAACAATAAGCTCTTCATTATCTATGTAGGCAATGGCTCCACCGCCTGTTTGTTTGCGTTTGGCAATATCTTCAACCACGTCATCGTAGCTGATGCCGTCGCCGAATTTTGCAGCAGAAAATGGCGTAAGATATTCGTTTTCATAGCTTGTGCTTGTCAAGTACTCACCATTTTTATTCACGATAATGGTGTAGCCTTTCTCGTCGGCCTTGTCCACCAGTTCCACAAGAACGCTTTGAATATAGTCCATGCCATATTCCACCACGACAGCCCCTACAATATCGCCATCTTGAATCATGGGCACGCCGACAGCAATAACCCGTTCACCGCTAAATTTTGATGTATACGGAGACGTTGAGGTAATTTCCCCTCGTATTGCGCCTTGAAACGCTTCGTTATCATCAATATAGACGTGGCTATTGTTTGCCATAAGTCCGCGGCCTTCGTTATTGGCATAGACCACCTTTTGGATACTCAAGCTTTTTTCGATATTACGCAAATATTCACCGATATTGGCATCGTTCCTGCCAAGGACGAGGATGGTGTGGGACATGCTCTTTAAGTTGTCGATATGACTTGATATAATTCCGTCGATGGTCGCCTGCTGTTGGTTGGCGGTAAGTCTAATATTTTCAATTTCTGTTTGCGTAAGTTTTGAGTGTACATCCTTATAAAAAAAGAACATAAACAGCGCAACAGCAATGAAGCCGGCACTGAACCAAAATAAAGTAAAGCGATTTTTCTTTTGTGAGATCATATGTTCCCCGAGTTGATTTTCAGCAGACTGCCATCAGTCAATAAAAATAATTTCTTACTACGCATATTATGAGTGCTTTGTCAATACTGTCTCAAGTGTCTAATTTTATTTAGTAAGAGATATATATAATAAAGAAATCAA
Source organism: uncultured Desulfovibrionaceae bacterium (assembly GCA_964369515.1). GTDB lineage: Bacteria > Desulfobacterota > Desulfovibrionia > Desulfovibrionales > Desulfovibrionaceae > CAYJAD01. The sequence goes on along the minus strand of CAYJHK010000067.1, from coordinate 3,702 downwards.
ACATTTTCCCCTTCGGCAGCGTCAACGCTTACTTTACAGCCGATAAATTTTGGGCTATGGTCAATTGGAACCGCTTCAAACTACTTCAAACCAAGGAGAACTTCTATGAGACGCAACCTGTCAATATTTCTACTCTTTGCATTTTTGACTGTGCTGTATGGCGGCATTGCCCACGCCCAAAAGTTCAACGCCCAGACTTTGCGCAAAATGAGTACATTCATCTCAAACTTCACGGAAACCGGTAATTTTAACTTCAATGTGCAGCAGATTATTTTAGAAAATGACAGTACATTTTTCATTGACTTTGGCGTGGAACACAACATTATAAATTATACGAAGAGTAGGACGAAATACAAAAAAAATTCCGGTACGCTGGACACAAAATGGGTGAAGGATACCATCGAAAAGTATTTTGCCCACGATTTTTCCAACTATCATTCCACCGCTGCTTATAAGCTTGACGGTTCTGTCTATCAATTTCAACGCCCCGCAAAAAAATCTCGTTTGTATGCCGTGGTGCGTGAGGCAAAGTATCTTTCCAAAAACATCATTGAAATGAATGGTTTTCTCTATAATCCCGGTACAAAAAAGCGCACGGGGCAAACCTTCGTCGCCTTGGCAAAGCCGCATACCTTTAATAAGGTAAAGACATGGGCTTTGGTGAGTTTATTCACAAAACGTGACGGCGGAAAGTAATAATATGGAAATACAAATAGATAAACATGATAAGTTTTGCGTTGTGCATTTAGCCGGGCGTTGGGATGCCTATTCCAGTGCAGATTTTGAAAGCACCTGCCAAGAGCTTATTCAAGGCGGCATGAAGGATATTATTTTGAATTTACGGGATGTTGACTACATAAGCTCCCTTGGCCTGCGTGGGCTTTTAACCCTTGGCAAGATTTTAGATCCCCTCGGCGGTACCATTGTTCTGTGCGCATTATGTCCACAAATACATAAAATTTTCGTGGGCAGTGGTTTTTCCAGTTTATTTAAGGATTATCCCGACGTGGCCGCAGCGCGAGCCGCTTTGCAGCAAAAAGCATGACCATACTGTCGGTTCCTTGGCGTTATCGCATTGTCACTCGTCAGACCGTGCCTATTCTCATCGGCTTAACGGGTCTGTTGCTCTTGCTCATTGCGCTTGGTTATTTTTTCGCCCGTGAGCAGATCTTAAACACGGTGGATGCGCAAGTGCGTCAGTTCAGCAACACCATCATGCGAGAGGATGAGAGTAACCGCCGGTGGTTGCGCCGCACCGTGCCCATGCTTTTGCAAAAAATTGCGCCTTTGCTTGCCGAACGCACCGTGCCTGAGCATGTTCTTGCTGAACAGCTCACGTCTTTTATGCGTAGCGGCGACAGCGACAACAGCGACGACAGGGGCAAGCTGCTCATTGAAATCGTCAGCGTTCTTCCCGAAATCTCGCAAGCTCAATCCGCAACACCGGCGTCGAGCAATTTGTCCATTCGCCGTTATGCCGCCGACGGTTTGATGAGCAAGGAAACGGCGCATCTTTCCATATCCGGCATCCGTAGCAAGGGGGAGATTTTATCCAAGAATAAACCGTATTGGCCAAGTCCGTATATTGACGATAAGCGGTTGTTACATTTACGATATTCACTTCCGCTTACATTGCGCACGCCTTCGGCCGATGGTTCATCTACATTATATAGCTCACATAGTACAAAGCAAAGCTCGGAAACCATTGGCATTCTCACCGCCAGCCTCGCCATTCCCCTCTTTACCGAGCGCATCCGCTCCCTAAGTTTTTTCAAGCAATGCATTCCCTTCTTTCTCACGAAATCCGGCCGCTGGACGTTGCCGCCTTCCGCCGATATTCAGTTGAAAAAATATAAGGAGCACATCTTAAACAACGCCGAAAAATACAGCCTCGTGGACTTTGACGGGCAGCGATACGTGGCAATCACCCAGCAAAGTTCCGAGCAAAGTCTCTTAATCGGCGTGCTGGTCCCCTATGTGGATCTATTTGGTTATCTTGGCAGTATCACAAAGTTTCTCATGATTTTGGGCATGGTGGTTCTCCTGCTCGCCGCCTATGTCTTGCGTAAAACCTGCAACTCGCTCCTAAGTCCCTTGCCTTATTTGGCGAAGATGGCCGAAAGGCTCAGTCAGGGGCACATTGACCCCCAATTCACCACACCCGTCGGCACGCACTTTTCGCCCGAAACCGAGCAGCTGCTCACCGCCACCAAGCAGCTTGGCATCGCCCTTAATCAGCGTATGCACGACCTCACCGTCATGACTAAGACCAGCGAGCGTATGCACGGTGAGCTGGAACTTGCTCGTACCATACAAAACAGCCTGCGTCCTGCGCACTTACCGCAAATGGCAAACGTCAGCCTCGCCGCCGGCATCCATGCCGCCCGTGAAGTCTGCGGCGATATGTACGATTGTTTCACTCTTTCAGACCACGAGCTGTGCTGCGTCATAGGCAATGTAGCTGAGCACGGCTTACCTGCCGCCTTGCTTACCAATCGAGTTTTTCCTCTTCTTCACGAGCTGCTCCTCGATGGGGTCTCGCCCGTAAAAGCGCTGAGCAACGTCAACGCCGGATTTAGCGGAAGCAATCTCAAAACCCGTGGCATCTCCTGCTTCGTGGGCATCCTCAACACCCAAAGCGGCCTGCTTAATTACGCCAGTGCCGGACAGTTCCCGCCCTTTGTCATCAACGAAAACAGCTTAACGCAGCTGAAAATCGCCCATGACAAACCGCTGGGTATCGACGTAAACAGCCGCTTCACGCCCATGTCCATACAGTTGACGCAAAAGCAAACACTCTTCTTCATTCCGCAACGCCTGCTCTCCATTCAAAACAGAAGCGGCAAGAGCTATATAGAGGTAGGATTACCCACATTCTTCTCGAAAAATCACCCAACACCCTCTGCGCTGGTGGATGCCTTCTATGAAGATATCACCCATTTCACGGAGAACAACGTCCACGCCGATGTGCTGCTCTTCGCCTTGAAATTTGAGAAAAGCGTCTAGTGGTTACGTTTTATTGTTTGCTATTTATTTTTCTTTTCGCTCCTAAGCTCTAAGTATCTTGTGATAAGACCGCCACATATTAAAGCTATGCATACTAATGTAAAACTTACCCATACATTCATTTTTTAGTCTCCCATATTGTAAAAATGACACTAAATAATATACATAAACAAGAAAGCACCATACCTAACTGATTTCCTTGGAATACTCCAACTATCAAAGCACCGACAGCTACTTTTTCCAGCATATCGGCAAACCTTTTCAAAATAGCCTTGTACATTTTTTCCTCCTCATCTTCTGGATAAAGCGCACAAAAGCAATGAAACAGCAAAATCTCTTATCTATCTTTCTTTGTGTCGTTTGGTATGAAGAAATAGGTACTAATACCCCCTACAATCACCAAAGCAATGATAGCCCACATACCTATAATCATAATTCTTCCTCCTTCAAAATAGTGAATATAACCCCTGCCACAAGCACGATCACACTCCCCAAAAAGGCTTGCCCGGCTGTTTTGGGAGCAATCAATCCTGAAGCAAGCAGTGCTGCCGATAAAGCTTGAAAAGACCTACAAAATATTTCAAAATTTCCTTTTTCACTTTCCTTCTCCTCCGCTTCCTCCTCACCCTATATAATTAAGGTAAGACGTAAACCTCGCTTTGTCCAGATTTTTGTGTTTTCGGCAAGTACAATCAA